>JAHJZL010000034.1 GCA_018826405.1 Patescibacteria group bacterium | reverse complement strand
GTCGTTATGCTCGCCGGTTGTAGTGCCCCCGTAGGAGATAACCAACTCATACACTCTTGGTGCTAAATCAAGAATTGTTTGGCGCACCTTTGCGTCTTGTAAGTTCATGAGTGGAATGATGTGGAAGTTTCCGTTCCCAATGTGTCCAGCAATGGTGTACAGCAAATCATACTCAGCTAGTAGGGCATTGAGTTTTGGCAAGAACTCCGGGTAGCAGTCAGGCGGAACAACGAAGTCATCAATAAAAGGCGCTGCGTATAATCCGTGCGCGTTTTTGCGCAAGAGTGCAAAACTCTCTCTGCGCACTTTCCAATATTTAGCTGCGGCCCGCTCGTCGCGCGCAATACGAGTTGAGAGCCCTAATTCTTTGAGAGCTGCTCGGGCTTGCCCTGTCTTAAAGAGTGCTTGTTGATGTGTATCTTCTGAAAACTCAGCCATGAGCACAAGCTTAGGAACTCCGCCGCGCAAAACCATGCCAACTTCAGGCAAGAAGGATAGTCCAAGACGGCTCGCTTCTATAAGTCCCATTTGCCCGAGCATCTGTGGCAAGAACTTAATCGCAAGACCAAACGTATGGTCGTCGTAAGACTCAAAGGATTCAGGGTTGAATGGAAGCACCCGTCTGACAACTTCGGGGAGTACCTCAAGATCATTAAGGAATACTACAAGCATCGAACGATACGGTTGTTCTGTAACGAGACGTAGCTTAGTGCGCGTCATAAGGGCAAGCGTGCCTTGCGCACCGCAGATAAGTTTTGCAAGATTCATTCCGCCTTCCTCGTCCATAACATCCCAAAGCGCGTAGCCTGCAGAGTTCTTTGAAACATGAGGGCGTGCCTCTGCAATGAGTTGTTTGTTCTCTTGTATAAGTTCTCGCATCTCTTTATAGATACGGCCCTCAAGCGTATCAAAAGAAGCAATCCGATCTACTTCTTCTTTCGAATACTGTTTGCACGTTATCTGGCTGCCGTCTGCAAGTACTACATCAATTTCTTCCACGTAGTCTCGAGTCTTCCCATACTCAAGCGTACGCTCGCCTCCTGAATCGTTGTTAACAATGCCGCCTATGGCTGCGATGTCCTTTGAGGCGGGATACGAAGGCATGAGCTGTCTGCCATGAGCAAGAGTAGCTTTTTCAAAGTCGCGGTAGTACACGCCAGGCTCGGCTACGGCATATCCGTCTCCAACCTCCACAATGTGATTCATATACTTTGTGAATACAGCCACAACAGAATCCGTGAGCGGGCCTCCAGACATATCAGTTCCTGCAGAACGCGCAGTAAGGGATGCTTCAATGCCATCCTTGCGTGCACCATTCACTGTTCTAACGAGTGCGCAGACATCACTTGCGTCTTTTGGGTACACCACAAGCTCAGGAGTTTTCTCAAATACACTTGTGTCTCTTGAGAATATTTTTCTCGTTGCAGCATCAGAGCTCACCTCTCCCTTGATGGAGGCTGCAATTCTTTCTTTAAGTCTCTCGTCTGCCATACTTGTCTATAAGTATAGCGTGCACTGCGTGTTTATGTTCTCAACACCTCTGCAATAAGTGCGAGCGTGTCGCTAGGATTTGAGACAGCATGAGTCTTAATGCCTGTTTCAATAACAACGGCATCGTTGCCTCCCGGAAACAGAGCGTCACCTACGTACAGCATTTCTGAAATGGGAATCGATAGATGTTCGCTTAATCTACGCACTCCGTACGCCTTATCAATACCTGGCTTCGTTATATCAAATGATGTCGTGCCCCCAGTCTTAATACTAAATTGTGGCAGTTCTTGTATGAGTGCCTGCTGCAGGACATTTCTTTTTGTACGTTCTGGATCCCACAGTATCTTTTCAGAAAGCGGGGCCTCTTGTCCGAGCGCGGAGAGTGTTATCTGGGAGCCTCTGCGTTCAATACGCTCTCCATATGAAGAAGTCTGTAGATCTATAACTCCAGTTTTTTCAATTGCGCGCAGAATACCTCGCTCTATAATCTCTATATCAATCTCTGAAAGAAGTTCCTCATACACGGATTTCCATGCGTCGTTCTTGTGTTCGTAGAGTGCCGCACCGCACGTAGGAAGGATGTACAGATTATCCACTCCTGTATTCTCTGGAAGTCTGGTCGCAACGTTTGCAAGAAGAATAGAAAACTTTCCGCCAGAAATAACGGCAACAGGAGCTCTTGAAAGCAGGAGTGCCAAAGCGCCAGCCATTCTCTCTGTGACTGGTTGCTTGCTCTCAGCAAGTGTGTCGTCAAGATCAAATACGAAAGCGCGGTACTTCATCTATATAGTTGTAACAGAAAGATTTTTACTTGCACGAATACTAGACAATGTGCAGCAAGCACAAAGGAGAACCCCATAATGCTTGTAGCAACTTCAGAAATGTGGAAGAGAGGGTCCGCTACGGATGATGCCCTGCAACTCTAAAATTAAAATGGAGATTAAGGAGATAATTAGCAACCCCAACAAAACCGGCAACTAAAACTCTTGCCAGCAAATAGTACATACCAAAGAAGGAGACCAGTAGAGCAACTCCAGATGTGGTTATGAAAGCGCCCAAGAACGCTATACCAATGAAATAGACGTAGCCATGATGTACGGGACGGATGGTCCCTCTAAACACATGCATGCGAGAAAGCGCGTAATTGATTGAAACAGCAACAAGAAAAGCAAAAGGAGTGGCTATATAATATGGCACGCCTACAAGCTCTGTAAGACCAACAAGTAGCAATAGATCAAAGAGAAGTGTTGATATGCCAACAACGGCGTACCGTATAAATCTGCGTGTGGATGGAGTCCAAAGGCGCTGCATGTCCACATAATAGCCTCTCATGTGCCTTCAGTGCTATACTCCTCCTGACTATGGCAACAACAGCGCTTAAGGTAGAAGATCTCAAGAAAGTTTACGCAAAAGACGGTAAACAAAAGGGAACTGAAGCACTTAAGGGTGTATCTCTCGAAATAGAAAAGGGCGAATTCTTTGCTCTCCTTGGTCCTAACGGAGCCGGAAAATCAACTTTGATCGGCATTCTCTCAGGGCTGGTACTCAAGTCTTCGGGTATTGCCGAAGTAGCGGGAATTGATATCTCTGCGCACCCCGCAAGGGCAAAAGCACATATTGGTCTCGTTCCTCAGGAATTCAACTTTAATATCTTTGAGAAGGTAGAGGATATTGTTATTGATCAAGCAGGGTACTACGGACTCACGCGCGCCGAGGCTATTCCGCGCACAGAAAAGGTTCTTAAAGATCTGGGGCTCTGGGAAAAGCGGGCGGTGAAAGCGCAGGCACTTTCAGGAGGTATGAAGCGCAGACTCATGATTGCGCGAGCGCTCGTACATGAACCTGAGATTCTTTTGCTAGACGAGCCTACGGCCGGTGTTGATGTTGAGCTGCGTCGCGGGATGTGGGACTTCTTAAGAGTTCTTAACCAAAACGGGACAACAATTATTCTCACCACGCACTATCTTGAAGAGGCAGAGATGCTGTGTAAGCGAGCAGCCATAATTAACAAGGGACAGATTATTGAGCAGGGAAGCATGAAGGAACTGCTTACGAAGCTTAATGTCGTGTCTCTCTTGCTTGATTCTGCTGAGCCTATTACGGATGCAGCACTCGTGCTCTTGCGAGAGCTCCAGCTTGAGCGAGTGGATGAATCCACAATTAAGTTAACGCTTAAACCAGGACAGACCGTAAACGAAGCAATTAGAAAGATTGGTGCTACAGGTATTCAGATTGCGAACATTCGCAACACTGGAAGTCGTTTGGAGGAAGTATTTGTAAATCTTATTGAAAAAGACTAAGCCTATGAATCGCGCTCCAATTCTCGTCGGGTACTACACCATGGTTCGCAAAGACTTTATGCGCATCGTGCGCATTTGGTCCCAGACCTTGCTTCCTCCAGCCATAACCATGGCGCTGTATTTTGCTATCTTCGGCACCTTTATTGGGAGCCAGGTGGCGGCTGTGCATGGCTTTCCCTATATTCAATTTATCGTACCGGGCCTCATTATGATGTCTGTTATTACGAGCGCCTACATGAATACGGTGTCTACGTTCTACTTCGCTAAGTGGACGCGCACTATCGATGAGCTGCTCGTCTCTCCAATGCCGAGTTGGGTTGTTATTGCGGGCTTTGTGTCTGGCGGATTAATTCGCGCAGGACTTGTTGGGGTTATTGTTGTTGGTGTGTCTTTGTTCTTTACGAAGCTCACACTATTTTCAGTTGGAATTATATTTGGAGCAGCTCTTCTAACTGCGCTCATATTTTCCTTCTTGGGCCTCGTAAACGGTATCTTCGCTAAATCGTTTGATGCAATCAGTATCGTTCCTACTTTTGTACTTACTCCGCTTACATATCTTGGAGGAGTGTTCTACTCAGTAGATCAGCTCCCAGAATTCTTCAGGAACCTCTCGTACTTCAATCCTATTCTCTACATGGTTAACGCCTTCAGGTATGGCTTCCTTGGAGTTTCAGATGTGCCGCTTTCTCATGCCTTTGGCGTTATGGGAGCCCTTGCAGTTATTGCCTTCGTTGCAACTATCTGGCTCTTTCATAAGGGAGCTGGGCTTAAGCAGTAGTTTGTATGATTCATTCTTCAAAAAAGTGCTCGTGGTCTAGTTTCGTATAAAAAGCAGCAAGACATATCTTTGCCCAAGGATATGAATTATGGAGAGAGAATGTGCAGTATCGGGCAGTAGGCAAAAGATGTGGAATTGATCTTTCAGACACAGGAGTTTCAGAAGAAGTAGCACTAAAGATCCTAAATGAACTTGGATTTGAAGTGCATGACGTGGACATTGTAGAGCTTGCAAGGCAGCGAATTGGGCAATCTGTCTATAAGCGAGGTGTGTCCATACAGGACGCGCCGAGTATTGTAGACTGCTCTTCGCTTGTTAAATGGCTCTACGCCCAGAAAGGGATTTGGCTCCCACGTCTGTGTGTACAGCAGTACCTGTATCCTGAATCAATCTGCGTAGAGCAGATTCAGGCAGGAGACATGGTCTATACGCGCGGAGTCGTAGATATGTACGACCAAGACCCTTCGCTTGGTGTGGGTCATGTTGGAGTCGTTACCGCTGAGGCCACTATCGTGCATGCCGTTGGAAAAAATAGGGGAGTGAGAGAGGATTGTTTCCAGCGTTTCTGTAGCGGAAGAAAGGTTCAGGGGATACGTAGATTCTCCAAACAAACAACTCGCACGCTCATAGTTCCAGACACGTACACTATTGAGTGGTCCGACGACATAAAATGGATTCTCCTGAAGCATGTGTCGCAAGCAAATCGCTCTCACTAGAGGGCGATTTTTATAAAGAGCCGGAGCCGCTCCCTGTTTAACAGGTGCGGCTCCGGCAATCAGTCTCTCAGGTTTTGTATCATAGTGGCGCTTTCCTGCTAAAAGCGTCTTTCTTGCAGCTCGTATTGCCGCACATCTTTTCCCCAAAGATGCCACGGCGAAAAAGGAAGAAAGAACGTATGAGGTCTTGGCTGTGCCTACCCCATACGCCACTCTACCTAAAGAGCGGTGAACTCAACGTGAACGACTTCATGAAAAGTCTACGGACACTTCGTTAGTCTTAGTCTTTCCGTCTTCAAGTGGGTCTGGCAGGTACTGCTTGCCAGCAGCAGGAAGTACAACGCGTATCTCTGTACCCGTGCCTGGAGTACTGCGAATGCTGATTGCTCCTTTATGGATGCGTACAATTTCATTAACAATAGCAAGCCCGAGACCCGATGTTCCTGTACCAATACCTCGTGCGCGTGACATATCTCCTCGGTAAAACGGTTCAAAGATATGGAAAAGATCTTTCTGATTAATGCCTACACCAGTATCAAGCACACGTATCGCGATCTTATTCTTTTCCTCGGGCTCAATATGTATGGTTACGGAGCCGTTTTTGTTTTCAGGAGTGTAGTTAACAGCATTCTTAACAAGGTTCGTTATAACTTGGTCAAGAGCTACTGCATTGCCGTGAGCGTGGCGGGTCTCTCCTGAAATAACAGAAAGCGCAATACCTCTTGAATCTGCAAGCGCCTTGTGTCGCTCAGCTACAATCTCTGCAATCTGCGCTATATCAACAGGAGTTTTGAGCATGCGCCTTGGACGCGTAAGGGTGTCAAAAGAAAGGAGATTGTTTATGGTCTCTGAAATGCGATCAAGCTCTACGATAATCTCTTCATACGTCTCTCGTGTTGCTTTCGGGAGATTTGGATCAAAGAGCGCTACTTCCGTATTGGTTTTAATAATAGCGAGCGGTGTACGTATCTCATGCGCGACATTTCCAATAAAGCGCTTTTGGAACTGAAGGGAATTGCGCGTAGGCCAAAGCGCAAAGCGCGCAATAAGAAACCCAAAGAAAGCATTCATAAACAGAATGCCTATAAAAGCGTACAAGAACGTTTGGTCTCTGACCTCTTCAATAGACTGCGGAAGGGTAGTGTCCGTAGTCGTTGCGCCTGTAATTATGGCGTTTTGAATCTGTAGCGTTATGGATTCAAGCGTCGTCTCCTGGACATACTTAATGCCAACAAGAAACAAGACTATAGAGATAATCGCCAACAAGACCTGCAAGAACACGACGTTCGTTGCAGTCTTGTAGAACGGGTTATACCGGTACTTATCGATTAAGTCGGTAGCCCACGCCGCGGACGGTTTCAAAAAGGGGTGTATCTCCATAGGTATCAAGCTTCTTCCGAAGATTCTTCATATGTACATCAAGAACGTTAGAGAAGCCAGGGAAGTCAAAACTCCAGACGTGGTCTAGGATGCTTTCTCGAGTAAGGGCCTCGTCAGGGTTTCGCATGAAGTATTCAAGCAAAGAATACTCTTTAAGGGTTAGTGCAATAGGTTCGCCGCCTTTTGTTACGGTTCTGCTGCCTGGGTCAAGGATAATATCCCTTGCTTCAAGTGTTGTGTGCACTGATTGCTCGGGACGGCGGAGCACTGCGTTAATGCGCGCTACTAATTCTTCAAAGGAGAATGGTTTTGCAAGATAATCATCAGCACCAGTGTTGAGGAGCTCAACTTTGTACTCAGTTTCATCTCTCGCTGTGAGCACAATGATCGGTGTCGTCACTCCTGCCGCGCGCGCCTCTCTGGTGATGGTTGCGCCATCAATGCCTGGAAGCATAAGATCCATGAGAATGAGATCATACTCGTCGCGATAGAGCATGATGCGAGTCTTTGCTTTCTCGCTTTCAGCAATCCAGTCAACAGCGAACCCTTTGGATTCAAGACCTCGCTTGAGTGCTTCAGCGAGTTTCGCTTCGTCTTCAACGATAAGTATGCGCATAGGTGAGTGATTTAGGGATAAAACTATGTACTACTTATATACAATACTGTATGAAGCCTTCATGAAGGAGCTTCTGGTATGGTGTAGGAATGGATATATGGAAACACGGTGCGTTTGTTGATGGTTGGTCAGTAGTGCATTTCCTCTCTGGGTTTTTTATCGCGCTTCTTTTCTACACCATTGGATTCTCAATCGTGCTAACAGTGCTCTGTACGCTTGCCGCACTCGTTTTGTGGGAAGTGTACGAATGGATACTTGGAATTCTTGAAACACCGCCTAATGTTGCGGCTGATATTGTGTTGGGTTCTCTAGGTGCAGGAGTTGCACTATATTTCTACTTTTTTCGAGGAGAAACACTCCCCGAGTGGCTTTTGCTAACTCTATTTTTCAGTATGCTCGCACTATCTCTCTGGGGCTTTATAGACCAGTATAAAAACGGATATCGGTAGCTGTTTTGAGCCTGTAGATACAGGCCCGTACGGTGCACGGGTTGAAAGAATTTCAGAACGTTTTCTGCTCCTCTATCCACACGTAAAATTGCATGAAGAGAGGTACTATTCATAGGCAAGGACAGCCGAATGCAGAGAGGACAGATGCACTACGGTGCGTTCTCTAGTGGAGAGAAATCCCTGCTGGCGTCACGCCAAGGCTGATTATTACTGTGCGGAGTAACCTACGGGATTACCTATGATGAAACAGGTCAAAAAGCGGAACGGAAGCATCGTTGATTTTGAAGACGTAAAGATTACTGACGCCCTACGCAAAGCATTCTCAAGCTGCGACACAGCAATTGAAGAGGATGCACTCGCAGCACTTACTGCAGGAGTTCTAGAGGATCTCTCTCAGAAATATACTGAGGAGCACACTCCTTCAGTTGAGAATATTCAAGACCTGGTTGAACTCGCCCTTATGGAGGCAGGGTTCATGAGCGTAGCAAAGCACTACATTGTGTATCGCTACGAGCACACCAAGATTCGCGAAGAAAAGAAGCAGGAAACTCTTGAGAAGATTGAGGAGCAGGGACTTCTCATTACCACTGCTTCAGGAAAGCAGGAGCGTTTTAACGAAACTAAATTGCGCCAGACCTTGGCGCATTTTGCAGAAGAGGGAGTGACGTTTGATATTGATGCAATCATGAGTCAGCTCAAGTACGAGCTGTATGAGGGCATGACTACTGCTGAAGTTGGGAAGGCACTCATCATGGTTGTCCGTTCTATGATCGAGCGCGATCCTGCGTACTCAAAGCTTGCTGCAAGACTCTTGCTCAACCGCATGTACGCTGAAGTATTTGGTCCTGAGTTTGATAGCAAGGACCCTCTCGCAGCTCATGAGCGCGTCTTTGTACGCAACATGAATGACTTAGTTGCAAAGGGAGATCTAGACGAGCGCATGGCTGAGTTTGATCTTGCGAAGATGGCTCGTGCTATGAAGGTTGAGAATGATTATTTGTTCGAGTACATGGGACTTGAAATCATGTCCAGCCGGTACTGCATGGAAGATCCTAAGCTTAAAAAGCAGCTTGAGACGCCGCAGATGCTCTGGATGCGTATTGCTATGGGTCTTGCAATCGCTGAGAAGCCAGAGGATCGAGAGCGCGTAGCACTTGAGTTTTATGATGTGCTGTCTAACTTCTACTACACACCAGGAGGGCGTACGCTCTTCCAGTCTGGATTCAAGAAGGCGCAGATGAGTAACTGTTTCCTTAACAGTGTGCCAGATTCGCTCGACGGAATCTTCAAATCAATTGCAGACAATGCACAGTATTTGAAGTGGTCAGGAGGTACAGGGACTGATTGGACGAAGGTTCGTGCAACTGGCTCCTTTATCAAGGGCACTGGAGTTGGGTCTCAGGGAATTGTCCCATTCCTTAAGATTGCGAACGATGTAAACATCGCTATTAACCGCTCAGGAAAGCGTCGAGGTGCAGGGTGTGTGTACCTTGAGACCTGGCACCTAGATGTGGAGGATTTCTTGGAGCTTCGCAAAAACACGGGAGACGAGCGACGCCGTACGCACGACATCAACACAGCAAACTGGATTCCAGATTTGTTTATGAAGCGTGTGCGAGACGGAGGACAGTGGACACTCTTCTCTCCAAACGATGTGCCTGATCTCCATGAGACCTACGGAGCAGCATTTGAGAAAGCATATGTTGAGTACGAGGCAAAGGTTGATGCGGGAGAGATTGAGCTCTTCAAGCGTGTCTCAGCTGCAGACCTCTGGAAGAAGATGATTGTTATGTTGTTTGAGACAGGACACCCATGGATTACCTGGAAGGATCCTTCAAACATCCGCTCACCACAGGATCATGCGGGAGTAGTGCACAACTCAAACCTCTGCACAGAGATTACGCTGAACACCTCAGATGATGAGACTGCAGTATGTACGCTCGGCTCACTTAACTTCGCGAAGTTCGTAACTCCTGACGAGAATGGAGTGCTTCGATTTGATCACGAACTTGTTGGAAGTGTTACGCGCACTGCAATCCGCATGCTAGACAATGTTATTGATCTCAACTTCTATCCAACAGTTGACTCCTATAACGGAAACACAAGGCACCGTCCAGTAGGGCTTGGTGTGCGCGGATATCATGACGCGCTCTACATGCTGAACATCCAGTTTGATTCTTCAGAGGCGCTTTCCTTTGCTGACGAGAGTATGGAAGTTGTTGCGTACTACGCAATCCTCGGTTCTTCGGAGCTTGCTAAGGAACGCGGCACCTACTCCTCATACAAAGGATCTAAGTGGGATCGTGGACTTATGCCGCAAGACACCGTAGACCTTCTTGAAAAGGAGCGCGGAGAGGAGATTAAGGTTAAGCGTGGAGGAAAGCTTGATTGGGCTCCAGTACGTGAGCACGTAAAGGAGCACGGCATGCGCAACTCAAACACTATGGCTATTGCGCCAACAGCTTCAACAGCAAATCTTGTGGGTTGTATTCCTTGTGTAGAACCTATCTACAAGAACATCTACGTAAAGAGCAACAAGGAGGGAGAGTTCGTCGTAGTGAACAAGTATCTTGTTGAAGATCTTAAGCAGGCAGGACTCTGGAGTGCTGGTATGTTGAATCGCATTAAGTATGCAGACGGCAGTATTCAGGACATTGATGAAGTGCCGCTCGCACTTAAAGAGAAGTACAAGGAAGTGTTTGAAATTGATGGCAAGTGGCTCGTTGAGGCAGCAGCCCGTCGCGGAAAGTGGATTGACCAGTCTCAGTCACTCAACATCTTCTATAACGGCACCTCTGGACGCGATCTCTCTGATATCTACTTCCTTGCATGGCAGATGGGACTAAAGACAACTTACTACCTCCGTACGCTTGGCGCGTCTCAGGTTGAGAAGGCAACGGTATCAACTGCTGAGTATGGATCAACACATAACCGCAAGGCGGGAGTTGTAACAGCACAAGCTGTAGCCGCTGAAGTTGTAGAAGTTGTTGCCGAGCCGAGTGTCCCTGGAGGATTTACTCCAGAAGAGTGGCAGGCAAAGATGGCTCGTGTTGCCGCTGGAGAAGAGGCGGGAGTGTGTGAGTCTTGTGAGAGTTAATACACGGCTTTGTCCGAATTAGAGGAACTAACCCCAATATCCTATGCCCATCAACAAAGGTGCTGCACCAGTAGACATTAATAACCGCAAGATTATTAACGGAGGAGATGCAGATGTTATGCAGCTCTATCCGATGCGCCATACCTTTGCGTGGGATGCGTATATGGTGGGGAATAGTAACCACTGGCTTCCAACTGAGATATCCATGCAGCGCGATATCGAGCAATGGAAAAGCACTACAGCACTCACTGCTGACGAGCGTCAGGCATTTGAGACTGTGCTTGGATTCTTCACAACTGCAGATTCTATTGCAGCTAATAACGTAGTGCTTGCACTCTACAAGCACATTACGAGTCCTGAGTGCCGCATGTACCTTCTTCGCCAGGGATACGAGGAGGCGATCCACACACACGCATACCAGTACATCGTTGAGTCTCTGGGAATGGATGAGAGCAAGATCTTCAACATGTATAGGGAAGTTGAATCCATATACAACAAAGACAATCTTGTTTTGAATTTGAACGAGGGAATCTTTGATCCTAACTTCAAGACAGGAACGTTTGAGAACGACCAGCTCTTCTTGGAAAATCTCTGTGTGTTCTCACTCATTCTTGAGGGAATCTTCTTCTACAGTTCCTTTGCAGTTATGTTTGGTTTCCAGCGCCAGAACAAACTTACAGGATCAGCTGAGCAGATTCAGTACATCATGCGAGACGAAAGCCAGCACCTGAACTTCGGAATTAACATGATTAACTCCATTAAGCAGGAGCAGCCAGAGTTGTGGACTCCGGAGTTCCAGCAGCGCATTGTTGATCTTGTGAAGCGTGCTGTTGTGCTTGAGTACACCTTTGCTACAGAAGTATTCCCTAAGGGAATCTTTGGAATGAACGCAGACGGATTCAAGCAGTATATTGAGCACATTGCAGATCGCAGACTAGCCACAGTCGGTCTTCCTGCTCAGTACAACGTAGAGAACCCATTCCCGTGGATGGGAGAGGCTGTAGACCTCAACAAGAAGAAGAACTTCTTTGAGACTCGTGTTACGGAGTACAAGACAGGAGGGCAGTTGAGTTGGTAAGACTAAAGTGAAATAAGAAAATCGCCCTGAGTACTCAGGGCGATTTTCTTATTTCTTCCCCCAACGCCATTCAGGCTTCTCACCAAATCGAATACAGATCTTAAAGAGGGAATAGGATAAGAGGGCGAGCACAATACCAAATTCAAGAACCCCAAATATCATTTCTCTAAGGTCCGCCTGTGCCTCAGAAGCGGCCCCTGCCCAGGCACCGAAGATGAGGAAGGTGCTGGCAAATGCAGCGGCATATCCAGCCGTTACGAGCCATCCTTGCCAGGTAACAGGGTACCAACCCCATCCGTAGTTCTTAGCTCTAAACCAGAGAACACGCTCTTTTCTAGTTGCTTTACTCATGGCCTGATTATACCGTATTTAAGCCATATTTCCAGCATTTGATACCCTTGACTTCCCAAAAACGGGACCCTTGAAACATGAAGAAATTGCTTCACAGCTCTTGACAAGCTATGTCAAGTCTGCTACTATAGCCTTGTTAGGCCGTCCTTCGGGTCGGCTTTCATTTATGCCAGTAATTGCAGTAGTAGCCCTTATGGGCTTCTTGTTTTTACC
>JAHJZL010000033.1 GCA_018826405.1 Patescibacteria group bacterium | reverse complement strand
GAGAAGAGACCGTTAAACAAGGAGGATGTCTCGGAGACTTTATGGGCTGGAGCGGACCAACCATGACAGACTCAGGAGGGTTCCAAGTATTTTCTCTTGGCGCTGCATTCGGGAAGACCATAACTAAAATAGCAAAGGGAGAGGAGAATACTGACACGCAAGGAGTTGCGGTCTTTGACGAAGATGTGCAAAGCCAGCACGGACAACTCGCTATTATTGATGACCAGGGCGTTACGTTCACATCACATCTTGATGGGTCTCTGCATCGCTTTACGCCAGAACGCTCTGTTGAGATACAGCATGCACTCGGAGCTGATATGTTCTTTGCCTTTGATGAGTGTACGTCGCCAACGGAGCCCTATGCGTACCAGAAGGAAGCGATGGATAGAACACATCGCTGGGCAGAGCGCTCTTTAAAAGCGCACAGGCAGAATCTAGTAGCTAACAAGAAGCAAGGAATCTTTGGAATTGTCCAAGGAGGGAGATATGAAGACCTGAGAACGGAGAGCGCAAAGGAAATTGCTTCAATGGACTTTGATGGCTTTGGTATTGGGGGCTCCTTTAGCAAAGAAGACATGATGGGGGCACTGCAGGCCGCAGTTGCGCACCTTCCAGAAGACAAGCCAAGGCACTTTTTGGGGATAGGAGAGCCGGGAGACCTTTTGCTTGGCATTGCGCAAGGCATGGACACGTTTGACTGTGTTGCCGCAACCCGCCTTGGAAGACACGGGACTATATATACAAAACAGGGACCTGTTCATTTGAAAGCTGAAAAATATAGAAGCGAGCACTTCGCACTTGATCCTGAGACTGTTGTTGAGGGCACTGAAGGCTTTACGAGAGCGTATGTTTCGCACCTGCTTCGTTCAGGAGAGATGTTGGGACAGATTATTGCCTCGCTCCATAACCTCGGCTTCATTATCCAATTGGTAGACCAAGCAAGAGAAGCTATTTACGCTGGCAATTTTAATGAATATCGGAGAGACTTCATACACACCTACTATGGCAAATCCATTTAAGATGCACAGCCCGTTTCCTCCGGCCGGAGATCAGCCGAAGGCAATTGAGTTGCTTACAGAAGGAATAGAAAAGGGTCTGCAGCATCAGACGCTTTTGGGTGTGACTGGTTCAGGGAAAACCTACAGCATCGCGAATGTTATTCAGAACGTAGGGAAGCCAACACTTGTTCTGGCTCATAACAAAACATTGGCTGCACAGCTGGCGCAAGAGTACAAAGAATTCTTTCCAGAGAACGCAGTGCACTACTTCGTCTCCTATTATGATTACTACCAGCCAGAGGCCTATATAGCGCACTCAGATACCTATATAGAGAAGGAGGCTCAGATTAATGCTGAGATTGATAGACTCCGTCACGCAGCAACGCAGGCGCTTCTTACACGCAAAGATGTAATTATCGTTGCATCTGTATCTGCTATTTATGGTCTTGGCTCTCCTGCTGAATATGAGAAGCGGCACGTGAAGTTAGTGGTGAGAGGAGAAGAGAATAGAGCTGCACTCATCAGAAAGTTTATTGGTATTTATTTTGAGCGTACAAACGCAGACCTCGAGCCAGGAAAATTGCGTGCAGTTGGCAATACTGTTGAGCTCATGCCTGTTAACGAGCGCGTTATCTATAGAATTCTTTTTGACGACAATCTTATTTCTCGTATCGAACGCCTTGATCCTGTATCTCGCGCGCTAATTGCGCAGCCAGATTCTCTATTCGTATTCCCTGCCAAGCACTTTGTTACGAGCGACGAAGATCGAGCAAGAGCCATTGAAGATATTCAGCGAGAACTTGATGAGCGACTTGCTCAGCTGAAGAGAGAAGAAAAGGTATTAGAGCATGAGCGTCTTAAGCGACGTACGCAGCACGATCTTGCCTTGATTCGAGAGATTGGATATACGACAGGTATTGAGAACTACTCGCGCCACTTTGATGGTCGTTCTCCTGGAGAAGCACCGCATACGCTTCTTTCCTACTTCCCAAAGAAAAAGGACGGCAGCCCTGATTTCCTTACGGTTATTGATGAGTCACACGTAACTGTTACTCAGATTGGAGGTATGTATGCGGGAGACCGCTCAAGAAAAGACATGCTTATAGAGCACGGATTCCGCTTGCCTTCAGCTCGTGACAACCGTCCGCTCCAGTTCTCAGAGTTTGAGGAGCGAGTAGGGCAAGTTATCTACACATCAGCAACTCCAGGCAAGTACGAAAAGGAGAAGTCAGTACCACCAGACGGCCAAGTTGCAGAGCAGATCATCCGTCCCACAGGACTTATTGACCCCGAGCTCATAATTAAGCCAATTGTAGAAACCGAGAATACAAAGGGACAAGTTGCAGATTTCATTGATGAGGCTGAGATAGTTATCGCGAGAGGCGGACGTGCACTTGCAACAACTCTAACTAAACAGATGGCAGAGGATCTTTCTGAATTCCTAAAGGAACGAGGGATTAAGGCAGAGTACCTACACTCAGATATAAAAACCATCGACCGCATTGAAATTCTTACCGAATTTAGAAGGGGAACGTTTGATATTCTCGTTGGTGTTAACTTGTTGCGTGAAGGTCTTGATCTTCCAGAAGTTGAGCTCGTAGGTATTCTTGATGCGGACAAGGAAGGCTTTCTTCGCTCAGATACGTCTCTTATTCAAACTATCGGAAGAGCTGCACGTAATGTGCTTGGAAAGGTAATTCTCTACGCTGACGTAATGACAGGCTCTTTAACGCGAGCCATTGAAGAGACAGAACGCAGAAGAAAGATTCAACTTGCCTATAACAAGAAGCACAATATAACTCCAGCTACGATTAAGAAGGAAATTAAGGATATTGCTGAGTCTATGCGCAGCGAGCACCAGAAAACAGTTATCGGACTGCTTGAGATGGATAGAAAGCTATATGAAGAGGACCCAGAAGGATTTATCACAGATAAGAGGCAGCAAATGGCGGATGCAGTAGAGGCACTGGATTTTGAAACAGCTGCACTGCTGCGTGATGAGATTTACGTACTCGAAGGCAAGGATGTCCCGACAAAGAAGTCTTCTAAAGGAAGGAGGGGACGATAGCGTGCTACTATCTCAGATATGACCATCCGGCTTTTTATGGCCGCGCTGCTTTCAGGCGTGTTTCTCCTTACGATAGGAGCAATTAGCGTTATTGGCCTCTTTTTAAGGACTCAGTTATCCCCTCTTGTTACAAATCTGGAGACAAGCACTTCATTGCAGATGGCTGTTTTGCAGATCTCAGCTGTGTCTTTGTTAGTTTCAATTGTGCTTCTCTTGTTTGTTTTTTGGGCAGTAGGTCGCTACATAGCTGATCCTGTTCGCAAGATAACAAACATCATGGAAGCATTTACGGCTTCGGGCACGCTTTCAGAAGTTCCTCCTTCAAAGGGTATGCCAAAAGAGCTTAAGAAGTTTAGTACCGAGTTTGCTGCATTTGCACAGAAAGTAGAGGAGGCACACACGCATGATGTAGAAATATCTCGCGTTAAATCTGATTTCATATCAACTGCAGCGCATCAGCTGCGGACCCCGCTAACAGGTATTCGCTGGGCGCTCGAAGCTCTTGAACTTGAACCGTTAACTGAGGAGCAGAAGGCCCTTGTAGCGAGCGCTAGAGAAAAGAGCCATCAGCTTGTTTCTGTTGTGGGAACGCTGCTTGATATTTCAAGCATTGAATCAGGAAAGTATAAGTATGATCTAAAGCCATCAGACTTGAATGAATTAGTCGATGAAGTCGCACGTGATTTCGCTCCTATGGCAACAAAAGAAGGAGTGAGTACAGTTTTTGAAAAGAGCGGAGAATTCCTCCCTAGAGTTAATATTGATAGAGAGAGAACTCGTTGGATCTTGAATAACCTTGTCGAGAATGCAATTCGCTACACCCCAAAGGGAGGTACAGTGCGAATAACAACTGAAGCAGCTCCAGGGAGAGTATATGTGCGCGTTCGAGATACGGGTATTGGCATAGCAGCCTCAGACAAGGGCAACATCTTTGAGCGCTTTTATCGAGCCCCTAACGCCATAACAAAGCAAAACGGAGGGAATGGACTTGGGCTCTATATTGCGCGCACTATTGCCACAGACCAGGGAGGAGACTTGCGCTTTGCTGCAAACGAAGCTGGGCCTGGTACTACCTTTACTCTTTCATTACCTTCAATTACCTAAGTATGGGAAAGCCAACTTTTACTGTAGTCGATTCACACATTGAACTCCCGCTACCGCTCTACGAGTCTCATATTGTTGGATTAGTTAACTTGCCTGACGGAGAAGTTCTCTCAGTATATGCAGGGCTTTCCAAGGAGCATGTAGAGAAGCTTCAAGCCCATGCGAGAGATATGGAAGATGTTGAGCTGCAAAATAATACTTCTGATTATCGAAGGTTTGTTGAGAACTCCTACGAAGATTGGTACAAGAAGGAACGCACTCCATTTGCGCTTATTGGAGCGAGCGGGCAGTTGGCTGCACTTATTTGGTTTGGGCCAGAGAAGATGCCAATAGAATCAGATACAGACTCATGGGATACGGTTGCGTTCCGCTCCTATGCTCCGTATAGAGGAAAAGGAATCATGACTCCCTTTGGCTTGTTTGCTATTTCTAAATATATAGAGCTTCGTCCTGGCAGATCCATTTGGCTTGAAACAGGACCTTCAAACGAAGCGGCAGTGCATTTGTATAAGAAACTTGGATTCACTGAACATAGTTACCAAGGACATGCAGACAGACTGCTTATGACATTTACTGAACCTGTGTAATATGGCACGCGTAAAAATAACTGAATATCGTGCAAAAAGACTCATTCTTGGAGATGAGTATTCTGGTGTTTCTATAACTTCTAAATCTGAAGTGCCTTTTGCAAAGGATACCCACCTCGTAGTTAAGGTTGATCAAGGAATTAAAAAGCGCATGAAGCAAGGATTGGTCGCTGTTGATATACAACCTAACAAAGTATCAAGCCAACTAAAGGAATGGGAAAAGCGTGGATTCACTTCATTCCTCGCAGAGGAACTTGTCCCGCATGAGCAGTCTGAGGAGCAGTATCTTTCCCTAGAGCGAGTTCGTGAAGGCATTCGTCTTCTGCATGCACGCATGGGTGGAATTGATATTGAGGAGCATCCTGAGACGCTTATCAAAACAACGCTTTCAAGAAATACTGTGCAAGAGGTTTCTGCGAATACGGGACTTCCAGAGCATTTTCTGAATAGACTCCTATCTATGTTTGAGGAGCAGCACTTTGCGTTTCTCGAGATTAATCCACTCCTCGTTCGCGGCGAGAATGTGTATCTCCTTGATGCAGCGGTGCTCGTAGATAGCGCAGCACAGTTCTTTGTTTCAGAAGGTTGGTCTGATTCAGATATACCTGAAGAAAGCGCTACTCATGAGACTGAGGCTAAAATAATTGATCTACAGAAAACAACTCCAGCATCCTTGAAGCTTAAGGTTCTTAATCCAAACGGTAGCCTGTTCTTTCTTCTTTCTGGAGGAGGGGGAAGTATCGTTGCTGCTGACGAGGCAGCGCTTCTTGGCAAGGGATCTGAGATTGGGAACTATGGAGAGTACAGTGGAGGGCCAACAAAGGAAGAAACCTACTTATACGCCAAGCAAGTTATTGCGCTCATGCTTGCATCTAAAGCAAAGAGAAAGACTCTGGTAATCGCCGGAGGTGTTGCTAACTTTACTGATGTGAAGACAACATTTGCTGGGATTGTGTTAGCGCTTTCTGAGTCAGCCCCAGAACTCAGGAGACAGGGAATACGGGTGTTTGTCCGTCGCGGTGGGCCAAATGAAAAAGAAGGACTTGCTCACATGCAGGACTTTCTAGAGCAAGAAGACTTGCTCGGAGTTGTATACGGCTCTGATACACCCATTACTCAGGCAGTAGATGACGCAGTAGCAACGCTTTAGGATATTTTATGACCATACTTGACCACATACGAAAAGGAGAGCGAGGAATACTTGTCTCAGGCAATCATCCAAAGATTGTGCAGTCTATTTTAGATTTTGATTATCTGTCGGGAAATTCTCAATCTGTACAAGCAATCGTAACGAATGGAAAGCGTTCCCAGAAGTTCTTTTGGGGCACTAAAGAGATTCTAATTCCCTGCTACAAAAGTTTTGCGGAGGTTCCTGCAGAAAAAGGAACCCACGTTTCGTTCTTGTTGAATGTTCAATCGGGAAGACGTGCTGTTGAATCTACCCATGCATTCTTTCAAGCATTTCCGGAGGCACTAGGCGCTCATATATTTGCAGAGAATGTTCCAGAAGCTCATGCAACTGAGCTTATTGAGGCATATGCAGGCAAGAAAATACTTGCAGGTCCTTCCGGTGTTGGGTTACTTGTGTCAGGAGCGCTAAAGCTTGGCGCTATAGGAGGAGTTGATGCTTCACAGCTTGTATCGAATAAGCTTATGACAAAAGGTTCAGTAGCAGTTGTTTCTACGTCAGGAGGTATGACGGGCGAGCTTATTCATGCAGTAGCTGAGGCTGATAGGCGTCTGTCATTCGCTTTCTGTATTGGAGGTGATCGATTCCCAGTCTCTTCCCTGGGCGAAGTACTAGCTCTTGCTGAAGCAGATCCAGAGACAAAAGGAATTGCATACTTTGGAGAGCTTGGAGGAGTGGATGAATATGAAATTGTTGAGCTTATCCGTTCAAAGAAACTAACTAAGCCAGTTGTCGCATATATTGCGGGGATTATTGATGAATCGTTTGATACACACGTGCAATTTGGTCATGCCAAGGCTCTTGTGGCGAACAAGGATGAGAGCGCTCGAGCAAAGAGAGAAGCTTTAAGAGCGGTCGGAGTTCATGCTGCTGATTCGTTCCCAGAGTTTCTAAAAGCTCTTGAGGGGCTGCCGGGAGGCGAAGAGGCAGATAGAGAGTTCGATATAGCACCTCTAATGACACGTCGTGCAAGTATTCTTTCTACAAGAGAAGTACTAGATGTTTCTGATATTCCTGCTTTTGTTGAAAACGGAAAGCTTATCCCACAAGAATCAAGCTTCATGACTTCAGCAACAGGAGCACTTCTTGGAAAGGAGCTTACGTCACCTGTTTCCAAGGCATTCTTTGAAGCGGTTGGGAAACTGCTTATAGATCATGGAGGGAATGTTTCTGGTGCAGTTACAGCAATGATTACTGCACGAGCTGGGAAGGATCTTGTTTCCTCGCTTTCCGCAGGCCTTCTTACTATTGGTCCGCGTTTTGGAGGAGCTATTAACGACGCTGCGAAGTTATGGATGCGAGGAGTTGCAACAAAAGCAACTGCAGCGGGATTTGTCGAGGAGGTGACCAAGTCTGGGTCTTTGATTCTTGGTATTGGGCACAAAAAGTATCGTGTTGGAATTCCTGATCCACGCGTTTCTGCAATTGAAAGCTTTACTGAGCTTCTACCTCGGCACGAGTACTTTGCGTTTGCTCGCAGTGTTGAAGAAGTTACGACAGGGAAGAACGGATCACTCATTCTTAATGTAGACGGTGCAATAGCAGCGCTAACACTTGATGTACTTGCTGAGTGCGAAGGATACTCTCAAAAAGAATTGCAGATTCTTGCAGACGCTGAATTCTTTAATGCGCTCTTCGTGCTTCCGCGTACTGCTGGCTTCATGTCTCACATTATTGAGCAAAAGCGCAACGATGAGGGCCTATTTAGGCTCCCGGATTCCCTCTTGTTCACTCGTCCACTTGATGAAGACAGCGTGTAATTGAGTGATATACTCTTCCTATGGCTGAAACAAAGTTTATTCTCGTCGTTGAAGACGACCCAGTGCTAAAAAACCTCCTTGGGCACACCTTGGCTGGCAAATATCAGACTCTATACGCTTCTGACGGAAATGAGGCACTTAAGCTTCTTGAGGAGAATAAGCCTGTACTCCTTCTCCTTGACCTCATGTTGCCAACAGTTGATGGCTTTGCAGTTCTTGAGGCAGTGCGTTCCCGTACTGATGAGCTCAAGAATGTTCCTATAATTGTAGTCTCTAATCTTGGTGCTGAAGCAGATAAGGAGAAGGCAAAGGCGCTTGGAGCGAATGACTATCTCATCAAAGCGGAAGTAGCTATTGAAGAGATAGTCCAGAAGATTGAGGCACAACTTGCTGCTCCAGCCTCACAATAGGCTTCGTGCTATACTCCATTTGAACCTGTCCCTCCATGGGCGGGGGATTTCTGTATATGGCGAAAGCTAAAAAACCAACACACGAACAATACGTAGGAGAGGATTGGATCCGCGTTAAGGGTGCACGAACACACAACCTTAAAAACATACACACTGAGTTTCCTCGGGGTGCTATGACCGTTGTTACCGGTCTCTCTGGATCAGGAAAGTCCTCTTTCGCCTTTGATACCATTTTTGCCGAAGGACAGCGTAGATATGTTGAGTCTCTTTCAGCATACGCACGTCAGTTCTTGAATCAGATGCAGAAGCCAGATGTTGATGAGATTACAGGCCTCTCTCCTGCAATTTCAATTGACCAGAAGTCTCGTTCAAATAACCCGCGCTCAACCGTAGCTACTGTTACTGAGATTTATGATTACCTACGCGTACTCTATGCGCGCGCAGGTCAGCCGTACTGTATTCAT
>JAHJZL010000032.1 GCA_018826405.1 Patescibacteria group bacterium | reverse complement strand
ACTTGCACCATATGAATCTCCAAGTAGGAGTGAAGGTAGTACTAAGAAACAAGAAAGGGGAGATCCTGATACTAAAGCGCTCAAAAGAGAAATATCCAGGAGTTAATAATCCGTGGGACATTCCTGGTGGACGTATTGATATAGGGACCTCTTTAGAGGCGAACCTGGAACGCGAAGTTTTTGAGGAAACAGGCTTAGTGCTGGGGCCTAATTTTAAATTGTGTGCAGCGCAAGACATTCTGAAAGAAGATATCCATGTGGTGCGTCTCACGTACATGGGAGAGGCCACGGGAGAAATTATTCTTAGCGAGGAGCACACTGAATATAAGTGGATTACGGTAGAGGATTTGCTCTCAATGGAGTTTTTAGACAGATATGTGAAGGAGCTGTTGGTTAAGGGAAGAGTAAATTGAATAATTTCATTTTCGTGGTACTCTGAATAAGGATATTGGTCACAGACACGGAGAAGACGATTGACCCGCTTTGCAACACTAGAAGAAATCCGTGCCAAAACTTGGGGCGGACACCACCTCGGGCCGGAGGGAGCTGTAGCGCTCCATGCGTATCGGTATCGAAAGACTCCGAAAGGAAGGCGTCGCGACAAAGAACGTGTTCATTACGCTGTGACGCTGTACAGCGCTCGCAGGGTGATGGACGTCATTCCGGCGTACCGTCTGTTGGTTCCAGCGCTTGTTGCTCAGGTGCCAGAGCTGTCACGCGAGCAGAACGCCGATGCGCTCGACGTCCTGTCCACGCACCTGCTCTGGTGGTCAGACCAGGATGCGCGAGTACCTATTATGGACAGAGTGTTTGCGGGAATTGCCGCAAGCGAAGCGTGTCTGCTCGGTCTCGAAGCCTCTGAGAACGAGGCAGAGGGCGGGCACACTCGCGCTCTGCTGCTCCTCACGTACGTTGATCTCTGTATCCGCGTCGGGCAAGGGCAGTGGTCGCTGCAGTATTTGATTGAGGCCGCAAGGAGAGCGGGCTCAATCAGGGACCCAAACGAGCGAGCACGGGTATACCGGAAACTCGCGTACCTCTGGGGGCGCAAACTTCTGAACCCGTTCGCGGCTGCGTATTTTCTGGCGCGCTGCTATCTGGTTAAGGGAGTATCGGCAGACGTGGTTTCGAAAAACGATCCGTTTAAACTTTTGAGGCTCAAGGCGAACGTGTAAAAGCGTTCGCTCTTTCTATACCCACCTAGGCCATGTCGTGCTGAGCTCAAACGGTATACTGCATATATATGCGAGACATACTCATTGTGCTTGGAATGTGCGTGGCGGCAATTGTTGTCGGCATTTTGCTGTACATGTACGGCCCTGCAGAGATGCGAGAAGTATCAAATCCTGCTCCGTCAGAGCAGGCTGCAGCAAATGCAGCAGAGCCAGCTTCAGGAGCGGTATCCGTTCAGGTTCTGGACGCTGGAACAAATGCAGGTGCAGCAGCACAGAGAAAGAACATCGCAACATACGACACGGACGGATTCGAGCGATTGTGGCAGATGGCACACGGCAATGATGGAACACCAATGCCGAGCGTAGATTTCTCAGAGCGCTATGTTATTGGAGTTTTTGCAGGAACAAAATCCTCTGGAGGACACGGTATTGAAGTATCTGAAGTGCGAGATTCAGGCGACACGCG
Organism: Patescibacteria group bacterium; assembly: GCA_018826405.1. GTDB lineage: Bacteria > Patescibacteriota > Minisyncoccia > Phycocordibacterales > Phycocordibacteraceae > C7867-001. Next base: position 3,640 of record JAHJZL010000032.1, on the reverse strand, counting down.
TACGGTTGTTATAACTCTTACAAAGCCAGGAGCAGGATGCATGACAAGCCAGGCACTCACAAGCCCGTATCAAATCGTAACGGTACCTATCTCTATGGCTGTGCTGTCGAAGGTTGAGCGCACGGTAGAAACCGCCTGTCAGTAGCCTTTACGCCTGAATGCGATAGGATGCATTCATGGATGCGCGCTCACATTTTGCTGGGAAAAAGATAACGGTAATGGGTCTCGGTCTCCTTGGAAGAGGAGTGGGGGATGCCGCGTACCTGGCTTCACAGGGTGCTGAGCTTATCGTTACAGACCTTAAATCCGCCGAGGATCTTGCGCCGTCTCTTCTAAAGCTTTCGGCGTATCCTGAGATTACATACGTACTCGGGGAACACCGTCTCGAAGACTTTAGAGACAGAGATTACATACTTAAGTCTGCAGGGGTTGCAGAGAATTCTCCATTTATTGCAGAGGCGCGCAATGCAGGTATTCCAATAAAGATGAGCGCGTCGTGGTTCGCTGAAATATCAGGACTTCCTGTTGTTGGCATAACAGGCACACGCGGCAAATCAACAGTGACTCACATGCTTGAGTCTATTTTAAGGAAAGACCAGAGGAAGATTCTTGTTGGCGGGAATGTCCGCGGAGTCTCAACCCTTGCGCTACTCAAAGACGCGAGCGAAGACCAGATACCAGTTTTTGAACTAGACTCATGGCAACTACAAGGATTTGGAGAGACTGGCATAAGTCCGCATCTCTCTGTGTTCACTACATTTTATCCAGACCATCTCGCGTATTACGAGAACGACATTGATAGGTATTTGGAAGACAAGGCGAAGATTTTCTTAAACCAGGGCGAGGAAGATATTCTGCTGCTTGGTGAGCAGATGGCACTAACTGCTATAGAGACGTACAGAGACAGGATCAAGTCGAAAATAACGGTAGTGACCGAAGAGCACCTGCCTAAGGATTGGGAGTTGGTGATTCCAGGTACTCATAATAGGTACAACGCAGCACTTGCACTTGTTGCAGCAAGAGCTTTGGGAGTTTCAGACGACGTAAGCAAAGAAGCGCTGGAGTCCTTCCTTGGTGTTCCAGGCAGACTTGAGCTCATTGCTCTTATAGGAGAAGTTTCTTTTTATAACGATACGAATTCAACAACTCCAGAGGCGACTATTACTGCGCTCCATGCGCTCTCTGAAGAGACGGGCAAGCATATCTCTTTAATTATGGGCGGGCATGACAAGCAATTGAACATGGAGAACTTGCTTGGGCTAATTGAGGAATTAGATGCATCTGTATCTCTGCTTGAGGGGACAGGCACAGATACCATCAAGGAAAAATTGCCAGGTGCGCCGGTTTTCACTTCTCTTAAAGAAGCAGTTGCGCACGCCTATGCTGCAGCTGGAGAAACAGGCATTGTGTTGCTGAGTCCAGCATTCTCTTCGTTTGGAATGTTTGCGAATGAGTACGATAGAGGTGATCAGTTCGTCGCACTAGTAAAAAATCTATGAGCAGACTTTCTTCACTCAAACGAGCGTACTTCGTTGGAATAGGAGGCATTGGCATGTCAGCGCTTGCACAGTGCTTAACCGATAGAGGAATCAAAGTCTCAGGATCAGATAGGGAAGCAAGTCCGGTTACTGATTTGCTTCTTGCAAAAGGGATCGAAGTGTTTTTAACGCAGTCTGCTGGGAATGTTCCAGAGGATGCTGAACTCGTTATATATAGCGAGGCAGTATGGGAAGACAATGCAGAGCGCATGCAGGCAAAGGAGCTTGGTATATCCGAACGCTCATACTTTGAAGTGCTTGGAGATGTGTCTGAAGACATGCGCACTGTTGCCGTTGCAGGTACACATGGCAAGACAACAACAACAGGCATGCTCGCAAATCTCTTGAAAGATGCCGAAGTTTCTCCAACTGCAATTGTGGGGAGTTTAGTGCGTGATTTCGGATCTAACTATTTAAGTGGGAATTCAGACTGGCTCGTTGTTGAGGCGTGTGAGTATAAGCGTGATTTCCTTACGCTTTCTCCAGAAATACTCGTTGTTACGAATATAGAGTTAGATCACACAGACTACTATCAAAACCTTGAGGACGTGCAGAGTGCGTTTCGAGCGCTTATGGAGAAGGTCCCCGCTCACGGAGCAATTGTTACTGATGCAACTCATCCAACCATTGCTCCTTTGCTTGCGGGGCTCGCTGCGCCCGTTATTGATTACGCGAGAGAGGCCGGATACCCGGTTCGCTTCCCAGGAGAGTTTAATATTATGAACGCACGCGCGGCTACAGCTGCTGCACGCAAAGTGTCGTCTCAAATTACAGAGGATCTATTACGAGATTCTCTCGCCTCGTTTGAAGGAACGTGGCGCAGGTTTGAATATAAAGGAAAGACTCAAAAGGGCGCCGAGGTGTATGACGATTATGCGCACCATCCCACTGCAGTTGCAAAGACAATTCAAGAATTGCGCTCAAAGACGAAGGGGAAAATATTTGTTGCCTTTCATCCGCACCTCTTTAGCAGAACGCGAGATCTTTTTTCAGAGTTCAGTGCTGCCTTTGCGGGAGCTGACAAAGTATTTATTGCGCCTATATATCCCGCAAGAGAGTTAGACGACGGAACCATGTCAAACGAAATACTTGCAGATGCAATTCAAAAACAGGGCGTAGATGCAGTTGCAGGCACGTTTGCAGAGATAGAAGAAGCACTGAGTACGGAACCAGGCCGAGGAGATCTCGTTATGACCATGGGAGCAGGAGATATTTATAAAGTTGCTGACGCGCTAACTGCATAATTTATGGGAACTCTTTCAGTTGTAGCCACACCAATAGGAAATCTTGCTGATATAACCTTGCGTGCTCTTGAGACGCTCAAGAACGCTGATGTTATTGCGTGCGAAGATACGCGCGTAACAGCAAAACTGCTAGCGCGGTACGAGATACAAAAGCCTCTCGTTATCTTTCATGCGCAAAGCGGAACGCATGCAACAACGCGCATATTGAGCCTGCTTGGAGAAGGGAAGTATGTAGCGCTCGTAACAGATGCAGGCACACCAGGTATTAGTGACCCTGGCAGCATGCTGGTGCGGCAGGTACGTGATCGCCTCGGGAATGATGTGCGCATTGAAACACTTCCAGGACCCGCAGCTGTTACTGCTGCGCTTTCTATTGCCGGAGTCCCTACAGATGAATTTGTATTCTTAGGCTTTCTTCCGCACAAAAAGGGAAGACAGACGCTTTTTGCTGAGATCGCTGATTCTAAGAGAACCGTTGTTTTCTATGAGTCGCCACACCGTATAGAAAAAGCACTAGCTTCTCTAAAAGAAAGCCTCCCTGAAGAGCGCAGAGTTATGGTGTTTCGAGAGCTCACTAAAATGTACGAGTCTGTTATTGAGGGGTCCGCAGAAGAGGTTGCAGAGCACTTTATGGCCAACCAGGACCAGGTACGAGGAGAATTCGTAGTTATTGTATCGGCCTAGACTCTGGGTACGGTATACTCTTCCTATGTCCCGCGAAAGTGTCCTGAGTATTTTAGGTGTACTTATATTTCTGTCTCCTTTCCTAGGGGTTCCTCTCGTATTTCTCTCCTGGGTATTACCTGTACTTGGAGTGCTTGTCTTAGGTATTGCTCTTTCACTAAGAAGAGATCGCGT
>JAHJZL010000031.1 GCA_018826405.1 Patescibacteria group bacterium | reverse complement strand
TCTCCTTGTACTGTCTCAAACCCTTTGATTCGTGCATACACAGAGCCTTCTGGTCCTTCGTAATCTACAACGGTAACAGGATATTTTCTTGCAATCTCACCTGTTGCATCAGTTGAGTTGTGATTGATTAAAACAATCTCATCCGGCTGCATTGTTTGAGAAAGCAGAGACTCAATACACCCTGCAATGTGTTTGCTTTCATTGTGGGCAATTATTAAAACGGAGGTTTTCATAGGAAAAGCATACCTTAGTTGTTGGGGACCTGAGGTACGAGCAACCTAACTTGCTACTTTTGCACAGGTGACATATGCTCCCCTCGGGCAACAAGGAAAGGGCTCATCGTGATCCGTGACATAGTAATGGCCGACATCACCGACCCGGAGAACAAGTCCGATATCATCATCGGCATGAACTCCGAGCTTTCTGACGTCACCGGCATTGGCCTGCCATTCGTGAAGGACGCTATTCCGACTCGGGCGATCCAGCTCGGTTCGGTTATCACCTTCGATTTTGACGCCACGCGTCGTCTGCACATGATCATCTGCCACAAACTCGGCCTTGGCGGCTGGGCGAGTGCGGAGCAGAATGTCCGCTTCGGCCTTGACTACCTCAACCACGTCAACCAAATGGAGGACAGCGACAAGAGGCGAAAATTCTCTATCGTTAACATCGGGACAGGTCGGGTCGGAGTGCGTGACGCCGCCGATCCCGTCGGCATAAAGCGCGCCATCGCTGACAGTCACTTGATCGTGGATCTGTTCGTGTTCACGCCTCCCGTGATGCTGGCCGATGTCCGGGCAGCACGGGCCCCCCTTCGTCCTGTTCGGACGTGGAGCCCCAACTTCGGCGAGGAGCACCTTCGGGTCTCCGCTGTGGCGTAAGGTCCACGCAGTACAACTCAACCGCCTCAAGCAATAATGCTAGGGCGGTTTTTCATTTACTTGAACTAGCACAAATTGGTGCGGGATAGGAGAATCGGACTCCTGCTCTCAGTTTGGAAAACTGATGTTCTACCATTAAACTAATCCCGCTTCGGTTAGGAGAATAGCATATTCTGGGGCCTAGTGGCTACCCCTCCCCTCGTTTTTTTAAGTACCTGGTGTACCCTACTTCTATGACCACCCACGGCCGCCTGGCTATTGGAGGCGCACTCCTTATATTTGTACTTGTTGTGCTCTTTGGGAGCAGTGAAACTCCTGTTAATCCAGTAACCCCAAACCCGTCCCTAGAACTTGTTGCACCCACAAGCTCTCAGCCAGCTGCAGTTATAACCGCACCTGAGCCTGAGATTGTGGTTGAGCCAGAAGCTCCCGTAGACAACTCTCGAGCGCTCGCGCTTGCACTCGGAAGACTTCGCACCTCACTCGTTAATATTATCTGCACAACAGACAATCCAAAGCTGCATTCAGTATCTGGTACGGGCACTCTCTTTGATTCCCGAGGCCTTATTTTAACTAATGCACATATTGCTCAGTATTTTGTTCTAAAGGACACGCTTCCAAAGGACGACATTGAATGCGTTATACGGACAGGAAGTCCTGCTCGTGCGTCCTATACAGCATCGCTCGCTTATATATCAAGTAGTTGGCTGCGCGCGCACCCAACAACACTGCGCGAAAAAATGCCCCGCGGCACAGGAGAAGACGATATTGCAGTGCTCGCCATAACTGGCAGTGTGTCTGGAGATTCCCTTCCCTCATACTTCTCCTTTGTTCCTCTTTCTTCAAAAGAGCCTTTCCTTGATCAGGAAGTCTCCATAGGCTCCTATGCAGCTCAAATGCTCTCAAGCGCACAGGTAACTAGCTCGCTGTACCCAACACTCGTATTTGGGTCCATACAGGATAGGTACACCTTCTCGGACACAGACTTCGATCTCATGTCCTTAGGAGGAAGCGCTGCTGCACAAAATGGCTCGTCTGGAGGAGCTGCAGTTAATACTGATGCAGAACTCATTGGCCTTATAACAACCTCAAGCACGCAAGGCACTCTGTTCTCCAGAGACCTGCGCGCTATTACGGCCGGGCATATACGCCGCAGTTTTAGCGCAGATACTGGCACTTCATTTGATTCGTACTTCGCTTCTCAAAGCCCGCAAACACTTGTTACGCGGTTTGGCTCTCAGTCTGAAGTTCTTGGCGCTTTCCTTACTCAAGCACTAGGTTTGTAGTCGGGGTGCGGAGAATTGAACTCCGTCTACCTGCTCCCAAAGCAGGCGTACTACCGGTATACGACACCCCGGTAAAGCCATCCTACCAGGTGTCGCCTCAGATGAACATATCCTCATAAAGACACCGGGTTCACAACAAACAAGGTCTTAAGATAATCGTTTGTTTTACTAGGTATTTGTTGGACGTTCATCATTTGCTCATATTTGTCCTATGTCCTTTATCCCCACTACTAACAGGTTTGTCCCCAGTTGTCCTCAATGCAAAAAACGGCCACAAAGCCGCTTTCTGCTCAACTTTTTACATAAGTACTCCAGGATCGGCCTTCTATTTCTTATGATCTATAATGTCTATAACATCCTGAGCTGAGCGCTCTCCGATAAATTCTTCAAAGAGGTGGAAGTTCTCAAGGTTCCTCAAAATCACCACGACCGAGATAAGAGACACGATGAAGGCTGCTTTCAGTATTGATCCGAGAAGCAATCCTGTTGATGGTATTGCGCTAATTGCCAGCACAAGCATCAACAGGAAGAAGAGGATAAGAAACCACTGAAATGGCGGGATCCTTTCTTGATACAGCATGATCATATTCTTGCGGAGCACCTGGCAATCCGCCAGTCCGTTTAACACTCGTCCTATTGCTTGATTCCGCAAGGATTCCATCTTCAATGACCCCACCATTTCTTCAAGGACCTGGTGACTTGAGGAAATGGTGTTTGATTTTTTTATGAAGTGATAATCCCATTGCTTCTGCTCTAACATGACGACGTAATGCGCACGTATTATGGCCCCTATCTTTTCCTGCACTTCTGCACTTATGTTTCCCGCAGCCCTATACGTGCTTGAAAGTTTACCGTCAAAAGAGCTAATTGCTTCTCTGATCTTCGTATACCGAGCACCCTGGCGAGATATGAAGAATCCCGTAAAGATAGAAAAGAAGAACGTGCTGATAGTTACGAATATTCTGTCAGAGTCTGGAATGCCTAGTGGAACACTGTAGTAAATCGCCGCGATAAGTACAAAAAGGAGCGAGAGCCCAATTTCAGCTTGTTTTGTGTGCATAGCAAAAGTATAGCCTGACTCCAAATACGAGCGCTTGGTTATATACACAACTATTTACAATCTGAATACTGTACGCACCACTTCTTTAGTGCGGATAGGGAGAATCGAACTCCCGACTCGTCCTTGGCAAGGACGCGTTTTACCACTAAACCATATCCGCTCGCGACGCATCATAGCACAGATAGTGATGCTCTATCCAGATGTATTATCGCGCAAACAGAGCAGAATCAAAAGAAATATTCTTCAACTTTCCGTCCTTCGTAATAAGGATCTCTTTTGGAAGTACCCTGAGGTTGTACGTGCTCGCCATACTAAACCCGTACGCACCTGCATTGCAAATTGCGAGAACATCTCCTATGTCTGGAGCGAGCATTTCGCGGTCTGTAGCAAACACGTCTCCAGACTCGCACACGTTCCCCGCAACTGAGAACCTCCCTCTCTTCCCTCTTGTGCGAGAGAGATTCTCAATAGGATGGTAGGAGGCATAGAGTGCGGGGCGCAGCAGGTGGTTGAATCCAGAATCAACTCCAACAAAAGTGTGTTTTGTGGTTTGCTTTATGTCCGTAACAGACACAATGAGTGTTCCCGCCTCGGCAACGAGAAACCGCCCAGGCTCCATAGCAAACTCAACTGTCTTCCCTCGGCTTTTTTTAAATTCATGAATGTACTTCTTCAATTCAGCACCAAAGGCTTTGAGATCCAGCTCTTTCTCTGAGGGTGCATACGGAATGCCTAACCCTCCTCCAAAATCTATGTGCGTAACATCTTCAAATTGAGCCGCTGTCTTAAGCAGTACGCGTGCAGCCTTAAGTAGAATTCCCGCATCAAGCGCATTGGATCCTATATGCTGCTGCAGGCCTGTTATAGACAGGTTATATTTCTTTGCGATCCCCTTCGCCTCCGCAATATCTTCAAGCCCAATACCAAACTTACTGTCAGGACCACCTGTTATTACGTGCTTGTGGTGCCCTGCGCCAATTCCCTGATTAAGACGCAAGGAGACTTCTTTGCCTAGTTTTAATCTTCCCCACACTTCCAACTGATTCAAGGAATCCAGATGTACTCGTGCGCCAGAAGCTGCAGCAGCACGTAATTCTTCTTCACGAAGATTTGAGCAAGTAAAACTAAGGTCTTTCTTTTTGAAGCCTGCCGCGAGTGCAGCTGCAAGCTCTCCCTCACTCACTCCCTCAGCCCCCATTCCCTGTTTGCGAATAATTCGCAAAACGTCAGGATTTGCGTTCGCCTTAACTGCGTAATGAAACGCCACGTCAGGAAAATACTTATGCAACTTGAGGCACTGCTCTTCTATCTTGCTCTGGTTGTATACATATACAGGAGTTCCAAACCTACGCGCGGCTTGTAAAAGCGTTTCTCGCTCTATGCCTGATATGTTACTCATGTGCTCCCGCCAGGACTCGAACCTGGAACGACAGTTCCGAAGACTGTTGTGATATCCATTTCACTACAGGAGCGTATTAGGATAGTACGACAGAGCTAGGAGATTGACCACTGCCATACTAGTATTTTTATATGCAGTTCAGAATCCCCATTGAAGTAACTACTGTTACAAACACTCTACGCACGGCTGGATACGAAGCATATCTAGTTGGAGGCTGTGTTCGTGATCTATTAGTTGAAAGAGCTCCCAAGGACTGGGATATAACCACAAACGCAAAGCCCGAGCAGATTCAGGCTCTCTTCCCTGAATCCTTCTATGAAAATGACTTTGGGACTGTTGGGATAAAAACAGGAAGCGAGGATCCCCTCCTTGCCGTTGTTGAAGTTACTCCCTATCGCACAGAAACTGGGTACTCAGACAAGCGTCGCCCTGACTCAGTTGAATTTGGGGATAACTTAGAGGAGGATTTGGCGCGCAGAGACTTCACCGTTAACGCCATTGCCCTTGATGACTCTAAAGGACAGCTTGTTGACCCGTATAAAGGACAAAAGGACATTGAACTACGCGTTCTCCGCACCGTTGGTGTAGCTTCAGAGCGTTTTGAGGAAGATGCACTCCGTCTTATGCGTGCAGTGCGTCTTGTGGCTGAGCTCGAATTCGCCTTAGATGTAGATACTGCCGCAGCAATTAAAGAAAAGGCGGGAAACCTGCAGCACATTTCACGTGAAAGGGTCCGAGACGAGTTCGTAAAGATAATTCTCTCAAAACAGCCTATGTTGGCCCTTATTCTGAGCCAGCAGCTTGGATTGCTTCAGTACATTGCTCCTGAACTAACTAAGGGTATCGGCATAGACCAGAACCAGGCGCACAGCTTCGATGTGTTTGGACACCTCCTCCGTGCCCTTCAGCACGCAGCTGACAAAGAATGGGACTTCGATATACGTCTTGCTGCCCTGTATCATGACGTTTCTAAGCCAGAAACAAGGCGCTGGTCTGACGAAAAGAAGGACTGGACCTTTCATGGGCATGAAGTTGTAGGTGCTCGGGTAACTAAAAAGGCACTTGAGGAACTAAAGTTTTCACGCGAAACGATTGATAGAGTCTCGAAGCTAGTTCGATGGCACATGTTCTTCTCTGATCCTGACCAGATTACCCTCTCAGCGGTGCGCAGAATGATACGAAACGTTGGACAGGAGAACATCTGGGATCTTCTAAATCTCCGTATTTGTGACCGTATAGGCACCGGAAGACCGAAAGAGCAGCCATTCCGCTTCCGAAGATACAAAGCAATGGTTGAAGAGGCGCTTCGCGACCCAATATCAGTTGGAATGCTCAAGACGGACGGCGAGCACATTATGGATGTGTTCCATGTGAAACCAGGTCGCCAGATTGGATTTGTGCTTCACGCTCTTCTTGAAGAGGTGCTCGAAGATCCAAAAAAGAACACTGTTGAGTATCTTGATGCTAGGACCAAACAACTTCTAGAACTTCCTGAGGACGAGCTCCGAAAACTAGGGGAATCCGGCAAAAAGAGCCGCGAAGCCGCAGAAGAGCAGGAAATAAAGGATATTCTATCTAAACACCACGTAGGGTAGTTCCACATGAAACAAGAAAAAGCCCGTATTTGCGGGCTTTTTCTTGTTTCATGTGGAACATATGGGCTATGGAAATACAAAAGGCCGTCCTAATCGGGAACCCCAAATGGAGCTGGGGCTTTGGAATGGGGGGATTCCCTGTAGAAGGCGGACGGCCTTAGAATACTGTGCTTTCACATGAAACGTGTGTTTTGCCAGGCTTTCTTATATATGACGGAGATTCGCTCCGAAGACGTAAGCTGGGTAACTGCTTCATGCTCAAGTACCTGATCGGAAAGAGCTATGAAAGAACATCTGCATCCCCGTAAGGGAAGGCAAAGGCTTTCTCAAGCTTTTCCAACCCCCAGGTCTTTTATAACTATAGCTTTCTATAGGACAGAGTAAAGGACACTAGTGGGGATAGCTTGTCCTTTAGAGTGTAATGGACAGTGGGCAGTGGTCTGATCCTAGAATTGTGCTGTGGATATCTGTCTTTTTAACTCTTGGTACAAATTCTTGAGACACAAAGAAATAGTCAATTCTCCAGCCCACATTTCGGTCTCTCGCTCGTGTGAATTGGTCCCAGTATGTATATGCTTCCGTTCTGTTTGGGTTCTTTTGGCGCCACACATCAATGTATCCAACATTGATAACCTCATCTATCCAGGCCCGTTCTTCAGGAAGGAATCCTGTATTGTTTTTATTCGCATCTGGCCGGGCAAGATCAATTGCTTCGTGGGCAGTATTTATATCTCCGCAGAATATAACGGGCTTCTTTTTCCGAAGCATCTCAGCAAACGCAAGAAAGGCATCGTAGTAACGCATCTTAAAATCTAGTCGCTCTGGCCCACGTCCTCCGTTAGGGAAGTAGATGTTTAAAAGCCAGAAATCCTCATATTCTGCGCCAATTAATCGCCCCTCCTGATCAAATTCAGGGATTCCCATGCCGTATATAACGCTTAGAGGCTCTATTTTAGAATAGAGCGCAACTCCGCTATATCCCTTCTTAATTTGGCATGGCGCAAAGAAAGATGAGTAGCCCGCGGGCTCCCGTACTTCGTCAGGAAGCTGGTCCGGCTCTGCCTTAACTTCCTGCAAACAGAAGATGTCTGGCTTCACACCCTTCAAAAAGGGCAACCAGTCTCCATTTCTGTGTACTGAACGCAAACCATTTACGTTCCAGGAAACGATTTTCATAGATGCATTCTAGCAAATGAAAAGACTCTCATTTCTGAGAGTCGGGGTCGGGGCAGAGTGTTTGCTCCAAGATCAGTTTTCTGACGCCACGGCCGCCATATTCGGGCCTCCTTGTGGGTCTCCCGATATAGCAGTCCCAATCTCTCTGTCTCTGTTCTTCTTCAGAGACGTGTGGCTCTTCTGCGGGATCTTCCATCTACGCACTCCAAACGATCACCCCAGGACCATATCACACTTAGCGTCCTCGTGAATGAAACTTCTTATGAACGTCTCGCAAGTGCGCGTCAGTAACATGCGTATAGATCTGCGTTGTAGTAATGCTTGAGTGACCCAGAAGGGCCTGTACGCTACGCAAGTCGGCTCCGTTAGTGAGCAAATCAGTGGCAAAGACATGCCGGAGCGTGTGCGGACTAACTTTGTTAGTAATTCCGGCCATGGTTGCGTACTTCTTTATATGTCGCTGTATATCGCGAGGAGAAATGCGATGTAATTTGTTCGGCCTCCCGTCAACAAAGAGAGCAGGCTCCATATCCTTCCTGGCTTTTAGGTACGTACGTACTGCCTCTTTGGCAGTAGGGGAGAGGAATACAACACGAACCTTTTCGCCCTTTCCGCGCACGGACACATCGTCCCGAGAGAGATCTAGGTCCGTGTTCAGTGCACAAAGCTCAGAAACACGTAGCCCTGTTGAGAATAGGAGTTCAAGTATGGCCGCATCCCGCAAGTAGGGGAGCTGTTTTTCAGGATCAGACTCTTTTTTAAGCGCATCAGTAGGCGCAGCCATGAGCCTCGTTAATTCAGCGCTTGAAATAAGGCCAATATGGCGCTCCGGCAGCTTGGCAAGCTCTATTTTCTCAGGTGCCAGGCTCTCAATACCGCGCTTGCGTAAGTATTTAAGGAAGGCACGGAGCGCAATAAGATAGTAGTTCTGCGTTCTGCGCTTCATAGAGTCACTATTCGTGCCTGGCTGACGATTAAGCCAGAGCCTAAATTCACGAATACGTTCTTCAGTTATTTCTGAGGTATCTGAAATTCCTGCATGATCAAAGAAGCGGTTGA
>JAHJZL010000030.1 GCA_018826405.1 Patescibacteria group bacterium | reverse complement strand
GCTGCCTGCATCCCCGTCTATGAGGAAGGTTGTGTTGAGCCACTCTTGGAGCGTCAGTGGAAGCTCTCAGAAGGGTGCCCGGCCATGCAAATGGCGCTTGCGATGTGGTTTGTCGCTAACCGCTGGAAGGACTGCGCATACCTGCACCATCAGGAACCCGGGCAGCAGGTGGAATACTTCATGCGGGGACATCCGGCGGATGGATTCCTAGACACAGTAGACCGCCGCCTGCGGGAGACTGCAGAGAGTCGTGTGCTCATAGAGCATCATGGCAATCTCGTCACCTATCAGACGTGGTACGTTGTGTACCCTGCACTTGATGCGCGCGACTATCTCGCTGAGCTGAAGGAACGAGACGAGCTCCTTGCTGTGTTTGCAGAACAGGTTGCGAAAGAGTACGAGACCTATCTGGAGTCGGACTCTCTCGCATATCAATCCGCACTCAGAGCCTGGGGAGACAGCCGGTTTCAACAAAAAACACCCGAGACATAAGCGTCCCGGGTGCTTTTCTTTTTCTTTCGTGTGGTACCATCCCCTCGGGTCAACAGAGGGGTCTTTGATGGAAGACAATATCTACCCGCAGGCTCCCGTTGTTGCGGAGCTCATGCGACTTGGTTTTGGTCTCCTGGATTATATCCAGGAGCCTGGACTGCTCGTTCGCTACAGCGCAGTACCTCCTGCCGAAGGTGCGTCGCTGCGGGATACGATCTATGTAATTGAGGTTGTGCCCGTTCCCGTTCCAGATGCGCTCTGGCCAAAGAGCCGGCGCAGAAAGAAACTGCTAACGAAGTGGTGGAAGAATCCCATCCTGAAAAAAGCAGTACGGGAAATGCTTTCCAAATTTGAGTTGCTTTCGCCTGACGTGCCGCAACAGTTCCGCACCACTTCAAGCGGAGAGCTTATCCCAGGTTCCGTTCAGGAGCTCACCGAGATCAGCTAAGGCAAAAGGCCGCCCCCTTTATGGGAGCGGCCTTTTTCTTTGCCTTATTTCTTCTTTGCTCCTGCGTAGGAGAGCGTCATGCGCTGATCCTTAGGCTCAAAGAGGGTAATGCTGAATGGGTAGGTCTTTCCAAGTTCAAGTGCATCCCGAAGTCCTGCAGGGGACTCAAACTCGCTGATGTGTACGAGTCCGGCAACGCCCTCTTCAATTGAAGCGAGTGCACCGTGCTTGTTGTACTTGATGATAACTCCAGAAACCTCCATGCCCTTCTTGTAGCGGTCCTGAGCTGTCTTCCAAGGATTCTCCTTAAGTGCCTTAACAGAAAGGGAAACCTTGCCGTCCTTAACTTCGATAACCTTAACCTTAACTGCGTCTCCAACCTTAAAGAGAGTACGAGGATCTTCAACAAGACCCCAATCAAGCTCAGAAATGTGCACGAGTCCTTCAAGACCCTGCTCAAGTTTAACGAAGACACCGAAATCAACAGCTCCAGTTACTTCTCCGTCAATAACATCTCCAACCTGATACTTATCAATAAGAGATGCCTTTTCAGTCTCTTCCTCACCACCGCGCTCAGAGAAGATAAGCTTTCCTTCCTTTGCGTCTGCAGTGATGATGCGCACCGTAAGCATCGTGCCTGTTAGGCGCTGAAGCTCAGAGAAGATCTTGTCCTTGTCTCCCTCAGGAACGCGTGGGTAGTGTTCCTTAGTAAGCTGGCTTGCTGGAAGGAATCCTTGGATGCCCTGCCATGAAAGGATAAGACCACCCTTGTTAGCTTCCTCAACAGGGAGTGTAAAGATAGTCTGTCCTGCAATAGCCTGCTCAGCCTCGCTCCAGATAGCTGCCTGGCGAGCTTCCTTAAGAGAGAGCTCAATGTAGCCATCAAGACCAGCAGCATCAACAACCTTCGCTGAGATAGTGTCGCCAGGGTTTGCCTTGCGGAGCACGTCTGCAGCATTAAGGTACTCGCGTCCATAAATAATTCCTGTACCGAATGGGGGAAGGTCTACGTACAGGCGACCACGAACGAGTTCGATGATTGTTCCTTCAATAAGGTCTCCCTCACGAGGAGGAACAGCAATTGAATCAATCATCCCCTCCATCGGATGGCCGGGTTCAACAGTAACGGTTGTGACAACCAGCGGAGCAGAACGTTCTTCTGCAACTGGTGCCAGAGTCTCTTCTGACATATTTAGTATTGGCGGGCGCTCTATGCGATGGGTACTAGCTGCCTTTCGGTATGCCAGGGATAGCCCATTCGCGGCTTATAACGAGCCTCGCGATAGGAGATTTGTAGCACAGAGAACGGTATAAAACAACAAAACCTCGCAACCAAATGGGTGCAAGGCGTGTAAATTCAGTGAAGAATTTAAATAAAGTACATTCCTTAAACAGAAGGGGAACTGGGGGACGGACAAGTCCGTCCCCCTTTTCCGAGATCGCCCGTGGCGATCGCGTCCTTGGCGATTCAGCTGCCGTCGACGGCGCCGGCGACGTGGCCGAGGTCGTGACAGTGGCGGTTGCGGCCCAGGTCGGTCGGCGACGGATGATCGGCGTTCATGGCGGTCAGCGAGATGGCGCCGGTCGGGCTCTGATTCAAACGGGAATCGATGCGATTCATCGTCGTAGTCCTTCTGTGAAAGTGTCCGCTCTCGGCCTTGGTGCTTAGCACTTCAGGTGAGCGGAACCTGGGAAATATACCTCACTCTTCATGGAGCGTCAAGGGCACTGTGGATAACTTATATAGAGAGAAAACCTGCTCCTATTAAAGGGGCAGGTTGGAAGGAAACACATCTGTATCTTTGGCGAGAAGCACCGTAACCCGGAGTAAACCGGCAGTCGCCGAAGAGAGACGTATTCCCAGACATCAAAACCCGTCTGATGTCATTTCTAGCGTAGCATCGGTACTCCCTCAGATCTTGATGATAGCTGTGCACAGTCATGCGTATCCTGTATAATGAAGAGAACATGGTCATCACTCATCACGGCGGTCAGTGCTTCAAAGTAACGCTTGGAGACCTCACCATTGTCTTTGATCCAATTGCAAAGGGAGGAAGTCTTCCTGCAGTTCGCTTTGGTGCAGACATCGCGCTTTCAAGTCGTAACCATCCAGATATGAATGGAATTGCTGAAGTTACCTTCGGAGACAAAGTTCCTTTTGATGTAACAGGTCCCGGAGAATACGAGCAGTCTGGTGTAACGATTCAGGGCTTTTTAACTAAGAGTCAGTACGGACTTGCTAAAGGAACACTAGATGCCGTTAACACGGTATATGCAGTTGGTCTTGAGGGTATGACGCTCGTACACTTGGGAGCGCTCTCAGACACCGTCCTCTCACACGAGGCACGTGAAGCTATTGATGAAATAGATGTGTTGTTTGTTCCAGTTGGAGGAGACGGCGTACTCTCTGCAGCAGAAGCAGCAAAACTCGCAGTCTCGTTGCAGCCTCGCATAATCGTACCGATGCATTGGAGTGGTATGGGAGAGCCAAAGGCACTTGAGACATTCCTCGACGAAGAGGGAAGCAAAGATGCAGAGAAAGTGGAGAAGCTTACGCTTAAAAAGAAGGACGCAGCTGCGAAAGACGGTGCTATTATAGTTATAACTGCATAGGTATGGCACGTCTCCAAGAACACCTAGACACCCTTCGCGCCAAGCCGCACCATGTGCGCCACTCAATTGCGCTCTTCTCTTCAGTTGGAATAACTGCGCTCGTAGCACTTGGGTGGGTTACGGCACTAGCAACGTCAGGCACGCTTGCGCTGAGCGACTCTCCTGTAAAAGAAGAGACTCTGCAGGTTAAGGAAACTTTTGCGCAGTCCAAGTCTGCGTTCTCTGAACTTATGGGAGCAGTTGGTGCTGTTTCAAACGGAACCTCTGGAGAACCTGCTATAACTGTTGTTGATACGCGCACCACAACAACCTTTGATACAAAGATAGAGAACAATACGAGTAAGACAGTTATTCCTTTTTAGTCATGGCAAAGAAATCAGTTCCAGAACCAGCAGCAGAGCCGCGCATTAACATTATTGATCAATCAATAGTGGGCGAGATGCGTCAGTCATATATTGACTACGCGATGACGGTTATAACCTCACGCGCACTTCCTGACGTGCGGGATGGATTGAAGCCAGTGCACCGCCGTATCCTCTACGCCATGCGTCAGACTGGGCTTACGCCAACTGCTAAGTTCCGCAAGTCAGCGACAGTAGTGGGAGAGGTGCTCGGTTCCTATCACCCCCATGGAGACACCTCCGTGTATGACGCTATGGTTAAGCTCGCTCAGGACTTTGCAACGAGATACATGCTCGTGCAGGGACAAGGAAACTTCGGTTCTATTGATGGAGATCCGCCTGCTGCATATCGTTATACAGAAGCAAAGATGTCTCGTCTTGCAGAAGAGATGCTGAAAGACCTTGAGAAAGATACTGTTCTCTGGGCGCCAAACTTTGATGGAACAAAACAGGAGCCAACCGTGCTTCCTGCTGCAGTTCCTAACCTGCTTCTAAACGGCACACTCGGTATTGCTGTTGGTATGGCAACAAATATTCCTCCGCACAACTTGCGCGAGGTATTGGCTGCTACCACGCATTTGATTGATCACCCGACGGCAACTGTTGATGACCTCTTGGAGCATGTTAAGGGACCTGACTTCCCGCTTGGCGCTATTGCCTTTAACCAGACTGACATTCGTCACGCCTACACCACAGGACGTGGAGGAGTTGTAGTGCGTGGAGAGGCTGACATTGTTGAGGAGAAGAAGGGAACGTCTATTATCATCACGTCCATTCCATTCCGCGTTAACAAGGCAGACCTAATCACCCGCATTGCAGACCTCGTGCGAGACAAGAAGCTTGAAGGTGTACGTGATTTGCGCGACGAGTCTGCTGCAGATTTGCGCGTTGTTGTTGAGCTTAAGGGAACTGCACACCCGCAGGCTGTACTTAACAACCTCTACAAGCACACAGAGCTTGAATCTACTTTCCACTACAACATGCTCGCGCTTGTGGACGGTGTTCCGCAGACTCTTTCCCTAAAGGGCATGCTCACAGAGTTCGTTGCGCACCGCAGAGAAGTGGTGAAGCGTCGTACTGAGTACGAACTGCGTAAGGCGCAAGAGCGTGAGCATATTCTCATGGGCCTTTCAAAGGCACTGGATCATATTGATGAAGTTATTGCGCTTATCCGCAAGTCTCCTGATACACCAACTGCCTCAGCAAACCTGCAGAAGAAGTTTGGATTCACTATCATCCAGGCAACAGCCATTCTTGAAATGCGTCTTCAGAAGTTGTCTGGACTTGAGCGCAAGAAGATTGAGGAAGAGCTCGCAGAGATTCAGAAGCTCATCACCAGACTCAACAAGATTCTTTCTACAGAGAAGACCATTCTTGCCGTTGTACGTGAGGAGCTCGTGGCTATCAGCGAGAAGTACGGAGATGATCGTCGTACAAAGATTGTGAAGGGAGGCGTGAAGAATATTTCAGTACAAGATCTCGTTCCTGACGAAGAGTCTGTGCTCGTACTTACTGCAGGAGGTTACGTAAAGCGTACGAACCCTGACGAGTACAAAGTCCAGAAGCGTGGCGGCGTGGGCGTTATTGATATGTCTACAAAGGAGGAGGATGTAGTAACGCACTTCCTCGCCTGTTCAACACACTCAGACCTCCTCTTCTTCACAGATCATGGAAAGGCATACCAGATGAAGATGTACGAGCTTCCAGAGGGCAGGAGAGCTACAAAGGGCAAGAGCATCATGAACTTTATTCAGCTTGCTGCTGACGAGAAGGTAACGAGTGTGTTGCCAGTGCCTAAGGGTGCAGAGCGCGAGGCACTTTCTGTTTTCTTTGTTACGGCAGAGGGAGTTGTTAAGAAAGTAGAAGCAAAGAACTTTGCTGATGTGCGTCGCTCAGGCATTATCGCTATTGCGCTTAAGGGAGCAGACAAGCTCGTGTCTGCACATTTGGCTGGAGATGGAGACAGCATTTCAATTGTTACCTCAAAGGGACAGAGTATCCGTTTTGATGAGACTGACGTGCGCGCTATGGG
>JAHJZL010000029.1 GCA_018826405.1 Patescibacteria group bacterium | reverse complement strand
GATTGGAGGAACTATTGGAGACTTCCAGAACGCGCTTTTCATTGAGGCTGCGCGCGTGCTTAAAGTTAAGCAGCCAGACAACGTAGCGTTTGTTATGGTTTCGTATTTGCCAGTTCCAGGGACCATTGGCGAGATGAAGACTAGGCCCACACAGCATGCAGTGCGCGAGCTAAACTCATACGGTGTGCAAGCAGACTTCATTGTTGCGCGCGCACCGCAGCCACTTGATGAGAAGAGAAAGGAGAAGCTCGCTATCTGGTGTAACGTACGTCAGGACCACATAATCTCTGCACCTGATGTGAAGAGTATCTATGATGTGCCGCTTAACTTTGAGAAGGACAACCTGGGCGATTTGTTGCTCGACGTGTTGAAACTTCCAAAGGACAACAAGGCAGATTTCTCTGAGTGGGAGACTTTCGTTAACAAGATGAAGGGAGCAGAGAAGCAAGTGAAGATTGGAATTGTTGGAAAGTATTTTGATACAGGAGACTTCGTGCTTTCAGATGCGTACCTTTCAGTTATTGAGGCGCTTAAGTTCTCAGCAGCAGAAGTTGGCGTTAAGGCAGAGATTGAGTGGGTTAATGCGAAAGACTTTGAGAATGGAGAAGATGTAGAAAAGCTTTCTGTATATGACGGCATCTTGGTTCCTGGCGGATTTGGTCAGACAGGTATTGAAGGAAAGATTCAAGCAATTCGCTACGCACGCGAGAACAAGATCCCATACTTTGGATTGTGTTACGGTATGCAGCTTCTCGTTATTGAGTACGCACGCAATGTACTTGGACTTGAGGGAGCTATAACAGCTGAAATAGATCCAGACGGCAAGCACCTTATTGTGGACGTAATGCCTGAACAGAAGGACCTTATTAAGGATGGAAAGTTTGGAGGAACGATGCGTCTTGGTACCTATCCTGCAAAACTTACTAAGGGCACTGTTGCAGAGGAGGCGTATGGAGCCTCAGAAGTGCAGGAGCGACATCGACACCGCTACGAGATTAATCCTGAGTATGTAGAGCAGATTCGTGAGGCAGGACTCGTGTTCTCAGGTACTTCTCCAAACGGAGTGCTTATGGAAATTGCAGAGCTTCCAAAGAGCGAGCACCCATTCTTCCTTGGTACGCAGTTCCACCCAGAACTTAAGGCTCGTCCTCTTGCACCACACCCACTCTTTAGTGCATTCCTTCGTGCTGCATCTGAGAAGGCTGGCTAATGAATCTTTCACTCGTTCATTTAAATATAGAGAGAGACAAACACTATAAGCGTATTGAACCGTTTCTGCGCGAGCAGAAACCTGATGTTGTCTGCATGCAGGAGATTTTTGAGCGAGACATCCCGTTCTTTAGGGAAGTGTTGGATGCAGAGTGTTTCTTTGTGCCTATGGCACTAAACAAATCAATTCACGGAATGAGTCCTGAAGGAATCGCTGTGTTCTCTCGCACTGGATTTACTTCCACGACGTTTCATCAGCTTGGAGGAAGAGAAGGAGACCTTATTCCGTATGTAGAGGGAACTCCAGGAGAAAAGAATGAGACGCAGCGGTATGTGCTTGCTCTTGTAGAAGTTCCTTACGAAGGAAAGATGTATTCCATAGGTACTACTCATTTTCCTGTTACGTATAAGGGAGAGATAAACGAAATACAAGAGGGAGTACTTGATGCGTTTCTTGCAGCAACAGATTCAATAGAGAGTTGTCTTATAACTGGAGATTTCAATGCACCAAGAGGAAAAGAGATCTTTACTAAGTTGTCTGAGAATTTTACAGACAATGTCCCAGAACACTACAAGAGCAGCTTAGACGACAATCTACACCGTGCCGGACCTATTCCCTTTATGGTTGATGGATTGTTTAGCAGGGGGAATCACCGCGTGCAGAATGTTGGTATGCAGTGCGGGGTGAGTGATCATTGTGCATTAACTGCAGTAGTTGAGCAGGAATAGAAAAAGCGCCGGGATATCCCGGCGCTTTTGTTAGAGAGAGATGATCTCTTCCCAGGGCCTCCCTGCGACACCGAAGTGTCCGTATGCAGCTGTTTCTCTGAATATAGGGCGAGTTAGGCCGAGGCGTTCGCGGATAGCGAAAGGACGGAAATCAAAGTGAGTGTTCACAATTTCTGAAAGATTCTTTCCGTTCTCGTCAAAGGCTTCAACCATAACAGGATCAACGCGTCCGATTGCATAGGCAACAGATACCAGTGCTTTCTTTGCGTGTCCGTTTGCAACTAAGTTCTTTGCAACAAAGCGGCACATATAGGCTGCGGAGCGATCTACCTTTGTAGCGTCCTTGCCTGAGAAACAGCCTCCTCCATGGGGCATAAGGCCTCCATACGTGTCCACCATGATCTTGCGACCAGTAAGGCCTGCATCTGCTTCAAATCCGCCCTGTACGAAGCGTCCTGTTGGGTTTACGAGGATCTCAATGTCTTTAAGCTCTCCGAGCACTGGAGTGAAGAGGTGTTTTGTAAGGTCTTCACGAATAGTCTCAAGTTCAGTTTCTTCTGTGTGCTGTGTTGAGGTGAGGCCCGTGAGTACCGTTCCATTCTTTATAGTTACCTGAGTCTTTCCGTCTGGACGCAGATAGGGAAGGGTTCCGCTCGTGCGGAGTTCTTCTAGTTTCCGTGCGAGTCCGTGTGCGAGCACAACACCTAATGGAAGATATTGATCTGTTTCGTCTGTTGCGTACCCGTACATGATCCCTTGGTCTCCAGCGCCTCCAGTGTCCACTCCCATAGCAATGTCTCCAGACTGTGTAACAACGCGGGAGAGTACTTCTAACTCTTCTGTGTAGCCAATGCTTGCGTAGACTTCTCTTGCAATAGCTTCGTAATCAACTTTGGCTTTCGTTGTAACTTCGCCGCCAATCATGAGTGTGCCGTGGCTGCCAAAGGTTTCAACAGCAACGCGGCTGTTTGGGTCTTGCGTTAAGCAAGCATCAAGAATAGCGTCTGATATCTGGTCACAGACTTTGTCTGGGTGTCCTGAGGTTACGCTCTCAGTTGTGTAGTGGGTTAGAAGATGGAACATGTACGGATGGAATTAAGATAAGAGTACGAAACGAAACATCTCCCAAACGGGAGATGTTTCGTTAAAGAGGCATCGTTCCCGTAAGGGGTCTGGGGGCACCGTTTCCGTATTAGGGATGGTTGCCGGCGAGTCAGTGGGCCAGGTCCCTCGTCGCGCTCTTGATACTGCGTATTCGGTTGTACAGGAGAAGCATACCATGGGAGGTATACTTATAGACATATTCCCTTAATTAACTGTTAGGTATGGAAGTTGCTATTAACTATTGGGCTATATTGTTGTGTGTTGTTGTAGCTGTTGTACTCGGAACTTTGTGGTACGGACCTTTCTTCGGAAAGTCATGGATGCGTATTGTAGGCATTAAGAAGCAAGACGATATGACTCCTGCTGTGAAGCGCATGATGATGCGCAGCTACGGGCTCTCACTTATTACGAGCTTTGGTATGGCGTATGTACTTGCGCATGTTTTGTATTACACAACTGAAGTAACTCGTATTGCAGGTGTTAATACAGGAGTGCAGGTAGCGCTCTGGAGCTGGATTGGGTTTGTGGTGCCTGCAACCATTGGCTCAGTACTTTGGGAGGATCGTCCTTGGAAGTACTGGTTTATTACTGCCGGGTACTATCTCGTCCTTCTCGTTAGTATGGGCGTTATATTGGCAGTGTGGCAGTAGCCTTGAAATAGAAGCCTCTTTCAAGTATCGTGCTTCTACTGGAGCAGCCTTCGGGCAGCTTCCAGTATTGCGGGATCGTCTAATGGTAGGACTACGGTTTCTGGTGCCGTCTATCTAGGTTCGAGTCCTAGTCCCGCAGCAGTCATTGTCGGTGGTCATCGGACCACGACACATCAAGTAAACAAAGGATATTTTGAAAGCGCTAAATTAGTGTCCTAGACGGGTCATTTCATGCTCTATATTTTAGGCCACGAAATCGGTTCGAATCTCAGAGGGTTTTTCGCTATACTTATACTTATGAAGCCAACAAGTGAAGCAACCCTCAAGCGTGTATACGCAATGATCTTTGCGAAGGTGTATCCGATGTATATAGCTAAGGCTGAAAAGAAAGGTCGTATCAAAGACGAGGTAGATGAAGTCATTCGCTGGCTCACGGGATACACGCAAAGCAAGCTGAATGCCCAGATCAAGAAAGAAGTGAACTTCGAGGAGTTTTTCAAACAAGCTCCCAAACTCAACGCTTCCCGTAAACTCATTACTGGCACGGTCTGCGGTGTACGTGTGGAGGATGTTGAAGACACGATTATGCGAGAAGTGCGCTATCTCGATAAACTGGTTGATGAGTTGGCGAAAGGAAGACCGATGGAGAAGATTTTGAGAAAGAATTAGGTAAATTTATACTATGCAAAAAATACATTTTTCAATCCTTATCAATGCGCCGCGCGAGAAGGTTTGGGACATTCTAGTTGGAGAAGATTCGTATCCTCAGTGGACGAGCGCTTTTAGTCCGGGATCATATTTTAAAGGAAGCTGGGAAGAAGGATCAAAGATTCTTTTCCTCGGACCTAATCCTGACGGGACTGGCGAAGGAGGAATGGTGAGTCGCATCAAAGAGAATCGACTTCATGAATTTGTTTCTATCGAGCATCTTGGAACCGTTGCTAACGGTGTCGAAGATACTACAAGTGAAGAAGCAAAAAAGTGGGCTCCTGCGTATGAGAGTTATGCTTTTGTCGACAAGGATGGAGGCACAGAAGTTTCGATTGATATGGATACTCTTGATGAATACAAAACCATGTTTGAGGAAATGTGGCCCAAAGCACTTCAAGCCCTTAAGGACCTGGCAGAGAAGTAAACGAATCCTTGTTTGGTGTTAATCTGTCTGAGATTCGAACCAGATTTCGAAAGGAATTCTCGCTAAGTTTGGAGTCGCGTTCGAATATCGTCCCAGACGGCCAGCCAATTCGTGCGTAGCACGAAG
Organism: Patescibacteria group bacterium; assembly: GCA_018826405.1. Classification (GTDB taxonomy): domain Bacteria; phylum Patescibacteriota; class Minisyncoccia; order Phycocordibacterales; family Phycocordibacteraceae; genus C7867-001. The sequence goes on along the minus strand of JAHJZL010000029.1, from coordinate 1,291 downwards.
AGCGTCTAATTAGCGCTTATCCAATTTTGCATATAGTTATCAGAGCTGTAAAAAGCGATATAATAGAACCATGAATTTCAAGACAATTCTTTTTGGAGCTATAGCAGTTGGATTGCTTTTCATTATCTACCTTTGTTTGACGACTTCATTTTATCCAGATTTAGCTAATCGAGGATTGTTTGGAGATTCGTTTGGAGCTTTGAATGCCTTATTCTCTGGATTTGCATTTTTGGGAATAATTTACACAATTATACTCCAGTCCCAAGAACTTGGACTACAAAGGAAAGAACTGGAGTTGACCCGAGCTGAATTAAAGAGAGCTGCAGAAGCCCAAGAAGCTTCAGGGGAGGCATTGACTAAACAAGCAGCTTCTTTAAAAATCACAGCGAAGTTAAATGGTTTAAACTCAAGGTTACAGTACTACAATACTCTAATTGAACTCAACAGAACTGAGAAATATGGCATAGGCAACGGACCTTTGCATCAACAGTACATGCACGAAGTAGATTCGATAATTCAAGAAATCAAATCGCTAACTGAAGATAAATAGGCTTAATGCTTATGGAAACCACACAAATCATTTCTTTAATTGGTGCACTGGGTATTGGTAGTGTTATTGGTGTATTTGCAAAGTCATACTTTGACCAGAGAGCTGGCGATAAAAAGATGCTTTTTGAGGCTAGGGTCAAAGCATACTCGGGTATTACCGGAAGATTGTTCAACCTTTTTCTTGAGCCTGATATCACTGCCCTGAAACATAATGAATTAATTTGGGCAAAGCTAAATCAGTTACTGTCTGAGGCTCTATTGATGGCAAGTCACAACCTGTCTGAACTTCTTGGGGAATATAAGGTTACAGTACATAAGTTCCATATTGCACTGGATAAGAAAGACGAGTCTGAAAGTGCAGAGCTCCATAAAAAATTAGTAGAGCTGACAGGTAAGATTCATGTGCAAATGAGAAAAGATTTACATATTGACAGTAAGTCTGTATTTGAAGAGATTAAATAATGCTCGAGACGTGTTGAGATCGATTTACGGGAATATGAAGCGAATACGGAGAAACTAGCTGCAGAACTACGAACCTGCCAGCTCGTTTGGTGCGCAAGCGGAAATTCGTTTTGGTTGCGTTATGTAATGAAAACAAGAGGATTCGATAGGATTATTAAAGACCTGCTTGAGGAAGGAATAGTATATGGCGGATGGAGTGCAGGTATTGTTGTTGCAGGACCGTCAATGCACCCCATCGAACTGATGGATGATCCCAACAAAGCACCTTCAATTATATTTG
>JAHJZL010000028.1 GCA_018826405.1 Patescibacteria group bacterium | reverse complement strand
AGTAGAGTGTCCATCATCTCCTCAATAGTAACGAGTGGACGAACCCGAGCCTCGGGAAGTTTCTCCTCAGCCTTCTCTAAAGTTTGAAGTGCAGAATAAAGAGCCTCAGAGAGTTTCGCTTGCGTTAAATCTCGCGCTGGAGAAAAGAATGGCTCAGGTGTTCTGTCACCTGCTGAAACTAATACCGCTGTACCAAATACTCTTGAGAGCTCTCTCATTGCTTCACGCACTTTCTCGTACTGAACGAGTCTGCGTTTTAAATCATCAACGTCCTCTTCTTCTTCCATGGAGAGCTCAAGCTCTGGAATAAGAGACTTAGATTTAATGAGAAGCAGTGTTGCGGCAACTCCAATAAACTGCGCAGCCTCTTCCATAGGGAAAGCTTCATGCCCTCGTACAAAGGAAATGTAGTCGTCAGTAATCTGAGTGAGTGACAACTCGTTAACAGATAGCTTCCTCCTATCAATGAGCTCAATAATGAGCTCGAAAGGTCCCTCAAATGATCCGGCACGTATAGTGAATCCCTGAGTACCTGTTACTTCCATGACTCAATAAAGGATATAAGAAGACGGACGGGCGCACCAGCAGCTCCCTTTGAAAGCTCTTCTCCGGATGCTGCCGTCATGCGAGGAGCAATATCTAGGTGCGCCCACGGGCACTTAAGTTCTTTGGCAAATTGCCAGAGGAACATTGCTGCATTTGTGGCTCCCCCGTATCTGCCAGATGCTCCCCCAACTGCATTAACGACGTCGCCAATAGTTCCGCGCACTGCCGGTTCGTACTCGTCCCAGAGTGGGAGTCTCCAAATATAATCCCCGCTTTTCTCTGCAGTCTCTTCAAGTGTGCGTGCCAAAGAATCATCTCTGGTAAACAAGCCGCTTGCAAAGTCTCCCAGAGCAACATGACAGGCTCCAGTAAGTGTCGCAACATCGATAACAACTGAAGGATTAAAGCGCTTTGCGTACGTTAGTGCGTCTGCAAGGATAACGCGACCCTCAGCGTCCGTATGCATAACCTCAATAGTCTTTCCTGAAAGCGTTTTAAGTACATCGTGAATACGGTATGCGCTTGGGCCAGGCATATTCTCAACAGCCGGGATAAGACCGATTACATGTTTCTTCAGCTTTAGTTTTGCTGCAAGCGCAACGGTGCTAATAACGGCAGCACCTCCAGACATATCCATGTGCATCTCGTGCCCGCCATCACTCTTCAAGTTGATACCTCCTGAATCAAAGGTTACTCCTTTTCCAACAAGAACAATTGGAGCTCCAGCCGCCCCCTTGTACTCCATAACGATAAATGCAGGATCCTGGCTTGATCCCTTTCCAACTCCGAGTACTCCCCCCATGCCGAGTTTCTGCATCTGAGTCTTTCCTAGAGTTGTGACGGTAACGGGGAGAGCAGCCACAAGCTTCTTTGCAGTCTTTGCGAGCTGCTGAGGAGGCATGTCGCTTGAAGGTGTGTTTGCAAGGTCTCTACAAGTATTTACGTATTGGCCCACTGTCTGACCTTCTTTTATGGCTCGCTCAATAGAAGCAGAAGACTTGCCATAAAGTAGTATCTCTTCCACACAAACCCATCCTTCTTTAGGCTTTGCCTTGTATGTCGTGAACTCAAAGTTAGCCATTTCAAAGTTCTCAGCTGCAATGCGAGACACTTCCTCTGGCGTCACCTCCTTCTCCATTTTTGTGAAGTATTGAGGAGTCTGATCAAACTGTATGGCAATCTTCTTACACTTGTTGTCTTTAGCTGCTTTAACAATTGATCTACAAAGAAGCACGAACTTTCTACGGTTCATGTCAGCTGCCTTTCCTGCACCAATCTCCATCCACTCAGTTGTTCCCTCTCGCACAACTCGCTTAGTGCCCCGCGATTCTTCAGTAAGGCGAATACGTGTATATCCTTTTGGGCTTGAGTCGAGAGAGCCTTTCTTAAAAGTTAATTTCATACATCGGTTGATTCGTTCTCCGTTAGACGAGTATCTATGCGATTAATATCTCTTGGGAAAAGCGTTGCCTCTTTGACGTTAGAGAGATTAAGGAACTTTGCAGTTAATCGCTCTAGCCCCATTCCCCATCCTCCATGAGGTGGAATGCCGTACTTAAAGGCCTGTAAATAATAGGAGAATTTCTCAGGATCGAGCCCCTTCATCTTGATCCCCTCTATGAGGTTCTCATAGTCATGTCTGCGCTGCCCGCCTGTTGTGATTTCAACGCCGCGGAAAAGGAGATCAAATCCATTTGTATAGCCTAGGTCAGTAGGATCCTCATAAGTATACATTGGCCGCTTTGAGACTGGATAGTGCGTTACAAACACAAAATCAGAATTGTGTTCCTTCTTAGACCACTCACAAAGCCATCGCTCGTCTTCTGGCTCAAGGTCTGGTTCGTTTCTCTTGTCTTTTCCTGTTTCTTTGAAAATAAGTTCCTGTGCTTCGCGAAGCTTGAGGCTTGGGATTGATTCAGGAACTTCGGGAACTTCTGCTTTAAGGAGTGCGAACTCTTTAGCACAATTCTTTGAGAGCTCTGCTGAGATAAAACGCATAAGCTTAGTCTCAACTGCCATAACGTCAGTATGGTCCTTGATGAATCCCATCTCCATATCCATAGAGGTGTACTCGTTCAAGTGGCGAGTGGTGCTGTGCTTTTCTGCTCTAAACACAATGCCAATAGAAAACACTCGCTCCAAAGCACCAACCATAATCTGCTTGTAGAGCTGGGGAGAGGTTGCGAGGTGCGCAGTCTTTCCATAGAAATACGGAACTTCAAATACTTCTCCGCTACCCTCTGCATCGTCTCCAATAAGCTTCGGAGCTTGGAACTCTGTAAAGCCTTCTTGATTTAGAAATGCACGATAAGCACGAACAATCTCTGCCTGCACGGTAAATATTGCACGGCTTCGTTCGCTACGAAGTGTAAGTGGAAGATAATCTAGATACGTATCAAGATTAAGTTCGGCATCAAGTTCAAACGGAAGTGTCTGAGGAAGTGCGAGAATTTCTATTCCCTTAATCTCTAGTTCAATATCTCCGTTCACTTTGTCTGCCTGTACATTGCGTTCAGGACGCTCGTTAACGATTCCCTGAATAGAGACTACAGCTTCCGTGCGAACAGCCTTCGCTGTCTCCATCAACGTTTCGTCTCCAGGCAACACAACTCCTTGAACAATTCCGGTACGATCTCTGAAATCAAAAAAGACGAGCTTGCCCTGGTCTCTGCGCACATCAACCCAACCTTGTATGCAAATCTCTTTCCCTTTGTGTGCAGAAAGCTGCCCGATCAGTATTCGTTCCATAATGTCTATAAAATAGCACGCCCCGGACCCTTTTGCTTACAAGAAGCGGTTGGGTCCGGGGCAAGTTGCGGGAGCTCAGTGAACAGTTTCAAACTCCCGAAAAAAGACTTCAGCGTATTGAGGACGGGCGGCTCCGTTGAAATGGAAGCCGGTGATGTCGGTGTCGACGTTGCGTTGGCTCAGCTCGGCTGCGAAAGCCATCTGCCTCGCCACACAGTTATCGCCCTCAAATCTTTTAGTTTGTTCGGGCGGAAGATATTGCACCATGGCGAACCTCCCAAAGGTTCAATCGTGACACATTTAGCCACAAAAAGACTATACCACAAGTGCTATTTCTGTAAATAGATATGTGGGGATACGGTTAAGCAACTCCAACTGCCCTCCTAACCTCCTCAATCTTCTCCTTTGCGCGCTCCTGGGCTGCTGCAGCTCCCTTCTCTAGGGTCTCAGCGACAACTGTTGTATTAGCAGCAAATTCAGCGTACCGCTCTCGCATTGGTTTAATAAAAGCATCTAAGTCTTCTATAAGTGCTTCTTTGAGTGCCTTGTACTTCCCTTTGTGTTCTTCGTATAGCGGAGTCAAATCATGTTCAGACTTCAGAAGTCTGTGTATCTGGTACACGTTCTCTGGCCGGTCTCCTGAGGAATCTGTAACAATTGCCATAACAAGCTCTTCAATTTCAGATCTGCTCGCAAAGAGAGGAATAGTATTCTGATAACTCTTGCTCATCTTCTGTCCGTCGATACCTGGAACAACGGCAACATCTGGAACAATGTACTCTTCAGGTACAACAAAAGTATCTCCGTATATACGGTTAAACTTCTCAGCAGTGTCGCGTGCGTACTCAATATGCTGCTTCTGATCCTGACCTACGGGTACACGAGCTGCGTTATACAGAAGAATATCTGCAGCCATAAGCATGGGGTAATTAAAGACGCCAACAGATATTTCGTGCTTCTTAGCTTCTGCGTCTTTGTATGCATGCGCGCGCATCAAATACGGCATAGTGGTAATGGTGTCAAAAATCCAAGCAAGCTCTGTATGAGCCGGCACATCAGATTGTTTGAAAATAACTACCTTGTCAGGGTTAAGACCTATCGCCAAGAACGTAAGTACTAGTTCTCGAGTTAGCTCGCGCATATGCCCTGCATTCTGTACCGAATTCAACGCATGATAATCGGCAATCATGAAATAGCACTGGTGCGTGCCAATAGTCTGAAACTCAACAAACTGGCGTAGTGCACCAAAATAGTTCCCGATATGAGGAGCACCTGTTGGCTTAATGCCTGAGAGCAAAATAGGCTTGTCTGTTTCCATAGAGAGTACGATACCATATACGTACTAACGCCACCTCGCTTTCTACGAGATGGCGCCTTACTACTTATTGTGCCCAGTTATTTGGGCAGTTTGATGTTGCTGAGGGTAACCAGACGGATTTCTCCGTCCAGGCGGACCAGGACCTTATGGCCCTTGGACTCGCCCACGAAGTGTTTTGCCAGACCCGCCTCGTAGCAGAGACGTGCCGGCGTCGTATCGCAGTCTCCCTCGCGGAAGCCGACGATTTCGTAGTACCTTCGCGTGCGCCGAGAGGTCTTCGGACCCCCAGGGGTTTTTTCGACCCATGCGGCATAACACAGGGTTATGATGTGCCCGATTTGAACCGTCTCCTTTCCTTTCGGTTTCGGCGCAATCTGCGCAACTCTCAGAATGTGCTGGATTTCCTCCGCGCGTTGCAGATAGAGGTCTTCCTGACGGGCGTTTTCACCCGCCATACGAGTCCCGCCGCTCGAGTTTCCAGGAGAGCGGGCATCGAGAGTCGGGCGAGCCTCACGAATGGCCCGCAGCTCAGTTTTCAGCCGATCGCGTTCAGCTACGAGACTGGCCTTGCCGCGCTCGGTTAGCAATACTAGTCGTGGAAGTTCCACAATTTCCTCCTCCAAATCTAGAAAGACCAGTGCCTTGAGTTAGCCTGATCTGTGAGGAGTATAGCCCTATTTACGCAAAAAGCACCCCCTAAAGGTGCTTTCCTTGGTGCGCCGGGTAGGATTCGAACCTACGTAGGATAAATCCGATTGGTTTACAGCCAATTGCAATTGACCACTCTGCCACCGACGCAATATGGCGAGTATACGATACCTATCCGCTATTTCAAAACAAGAACTAAAACATCCCGCTTCCCCTTCTTCAAGAGGGCGAGCCCATCTGAAAAATCACTCTCCTGAAGCAGCTGATCTACCTCTGCAACTTGCACTCCGTTCAATGAGATTCCGTTTGCTTCAACTAAGCGTCTAGCCTCGGATTTAGAAGACACAATTGTACTTGTTGCCAGAGCGTCTATAACACTCAGCCCCTTCTTGATGTCAGTTAAGAAAATCTTCAGGGTCGGTGCTTCAGTAAGGAGCATTGATCTCGCCTCCTTTGGGAGCTTGCCAAGTCCATCTTTGCCAAACAGAGCACTTGAGGCGGCCGCAGCTGCAGCTGTTGAGCCTGGTCCGTGTACGAGTTCAGTTATACAGCGAGCAAGTGTTTCTTGTGCTTCGCGAGCACCTGGATGCGCGCGGTGTGCAACAAGTATCTCTTCAATTTGCTCGAGAGGAATGAAGGTATACATCTTTAGATACTTCTCTACCATCTCGTCAGGCTGGTTAAGCCAGAACTGATAGAACTCAAATGGAGAGGTTTTCTTTGCATCAAGCCAAACCGCATTTCCTTCTGATTTTCCAAACTTCTTTCCATTTGCGTCAGTTACAAGCGGACAAGTTAGTGCAAAAGCCTCTTTCCCTTCTTTGCGTCGGATAAGATCAACGCCAGAAAGAATGTTAGTCCACTGATCAGAGGCTCCAATCTGAAGGTCTACACCCTTTTCCTTGTTAAGAATGAGATAGTCGTAACCCTGCAGTAGTGAGTACGCAAACTCAGTGTAAGAAATACTTTCGTCAGGAGTTTCAAGTCTTCGCTTGATGATGTCTCGCTTAACCAGTTCGTTAACAGAGAAATGTTTTCCAATATCTCGTAAGAAATCTACAAGCTTAACTTTGAGCAACCAATCAGCATTGTCTACAAGCGTTATCTTCTTGCCGATAATCTGCTGCATTTGCTCTCGTATTGCTTTCTTGTTTTGCTCAACAGCCTTGCTCTCTGAAAGAGACCGCTCTCCAGACTCTCTCGGGTCTCCAATCATGCCCGTGCCCCCTCCAACAAGAAGAACAATCTTGTGTCCGGCGTCAGCGAGACGCTTCATAAGTAAGAGAACAACTAAGTTTCCTGCCTGCATAGATGACGCAGTAGGATCAACTCCCAAATACACTGTGCGTTGAGTTCCGAGAATAGTCTCTAGGGGTGCTGAGGTATGTTCAACGAGCCCTCGTGCTTTAAGCTCTTCTGCTAGGTTCATGCAGACGAGTATACCAGACAGCTAGCGAGGCAGTTCAACGATAAAGCTTGAGCCCTTGCCTGCTCCGTCTGAGGTAGCCCAGACCTTTCCGTGGTGCGCCTCGATAATATTCTTAACGATATAGAGTCCAAATCCTGTTGACTCGACGTTCACCTTTACAGACTCTTTGCCATGCCCGCCTTCCGTAAAGAGGTTCTTCATATCCTCTGCAGTTATGCCAACACCCGTGTCCGTAATTCTGAAATGTATCTTCCCTTCTTTCTCAGTTAGGTATACATGAACCTCTCCCTCTGGAGTGTATTTGATTGAGTTATCGATGAGATTCTTAAACGCATTAGTTAACTGCATGCGATCTCCAGAATATAGAAGAGGAGTGTCTCCAGTCTCAACTGTTAGCGTAAGATCTTTCTTCTGAGCTGATGCAGACAATTCTTTAACGATGCTGTCGACCAGTTCCTTAAGATCAATTTCTTGTTTTTCGTAACTCACCTTCCCGCTCTTAATATTTGCCGCGTTAAGAATTTCTTGAATAGTAGCCACTCCCTTAGTATCTGAACTAAGACCTTCTTTAAGCATGGGTATTGCAGTATCAGGCATGATGCCGTAGTCACCTTCCAACAGTGTTGCAAAAATATTTCTGGACTTAGCAACGAAGCCTTTAATCTGGTGTGTAATGAAGTGGATAAGGATGATCTGCTGGCTATTGGATTTCTCCAAATCTTTAGCAAGAGCCTCAATGTATTCTCTTTGCTCGATCTCGCGTTTTACGCTTCGTATAAGGATAAATCCAATAATTGCAGTCAAGAAGAGAGCAATACCATTCAACACGATGTTCGTTGTACTTCTTGCAAACGTAAACTGGGAACCAATAAGAATAATGAGAGCAATAACAAGCGCTTGAGCTGCAATTAGTCCAGCATGAAAGGCTTTGAATCTAACAATAAGGATCCCTATATAAACCATAAAGACGATCATTCCAAAATATCCATAGGTCTCTATCTGGGAATCGGGCAAGAACCCGCTTGTCGTAAGATACGTACCAAGGAATCCAATGGTGAAGAAGGAGAACAAAAAGAGCTCAATCCCCGTTCCCATAATCACAATCTGAGACTTAAAATTCTTTGGTGCTGTATGGTAGTGCTTTACCAAAAGAATAAATATCCAAATAAGCGCAACTGCGCCCAGTGCTGGATAGTAAATAGTGTTTGCGGGCCCTTCAAATCCAAAGGCGTCACATACGGAGAGATTAAATCCGCCTAATGTATACGGAGTAGCAGCCAAAACGAGTATTGGTGAAAGCAGCGCTATAAAAACAGCTTTGAGCTTCAGACCCACATCCCTCTTCTGGAGAAAGACATACGTGAAGTAAATAGAAAGCACTGATATGAAGGCCGCAATTGGACCAAGGAAGGACCATACAAAAAGAAGGATGTCGCTATGGATGTTTGTCCATGTAATAAGCGTCCCCAGTGACCACAAAGAGAATGAGAGGCAGAGCCCAAAAAGGAGCTTATTCAGTAAAGAACGATGATCGCTCCATAACACAAAGGCTCCTGTTAGAAGCGCCAAGATAATGGCGGGAACGTGAGAGTAATACAAGATCCCTGGCAGATCAGCTACGTAAAAGAAATAGAGTGGCTCTGGAAAATAGTGACAGATCATAATTATTGAAGCTCAGAATTTATACTCTTGGAGTCAGCATTCCCAACACATGTATCGGTACTAGAATCACAATATTCTATTGAGCAGTCTCTATCTGATTCCAAACAGACGCTTGCAAGCTCGCAGTCTGTAATATCTGGGCCGCACTGCGCCATGACATCCTGGCTACGCTTTTGTACTAATGCATAGTAATAAGTCTCTGAACAAGAATCATCTTCACACGCGAGAAAACAGCTCTGTGTAGCGGGGTCGCATGAACCTTCATACGTAACTATATAATCCTGCAGTACCATGAATCTATAAAAAGATAAGACAATTGCCAGAACACAGAGCGGCAAAATGATGTAGAGAATCGGATGTTTTTTAAAATCCATGGAACTATTGTTTATAGTACTCACTATACCAGGCGCTGCAGCAGCTTTTCCTGTCCGTGTAGATAAACTAAAAAGCTAAAAGCAAATACGTTCCTAGGCACGTAACTGCAAATGCGATTCCCTTTTGCCACAGGTGCTTAATATGTATCTTCTCAGATATTATTCTAGGGAAGAATACAGTCATAAAGACTCCAATGAGAATTGCAAAAAGCGGCTGGAATGATTCAGCAAGGAGTATTACTGCAATAGGCCCGAGTAGATAGGCAAAAGCGAATATCGTATTTCCTGCCATAAACAGTGTCTCGTTAAGAACATTTAGCGAGAAGATTGCAACTGAATTTTCTCGAACAGCAACGATAAAATGTTCTCTGTACGTGCGCACAAAAAAGAACAAACCAATACCAATTATGGTAAGCATCATATGCTCCCAAAAGAGTGATCTAACGACCTGTTCTTCCAGAGCAACGGCTTTGAAAATAACGGATCCCAAGGCCCAGCAGAAGGAAGCCGCAACCATGTAATATATGGTTTTTGTTCTCAGTTTAAAGTTATTTTCTGTATCAACTTCAAACGAAATAATCGAAGTACCGAATATAACTATTGCCATGGCAATAAGCTGAAGCGTGGTGAGTGTCTCTCCGAGAATGAAGAACGCAAGTCCGTATGCAAATACTGGAACAAGCTGGTAAAAGACAACAGTAACCGAGGCTTCTTCGTCCTCTAAAGCCTTTAAATAGAAGAACAAGACCAATACATTGAGTATGCCAACAATTGATAGCACAAAGATATTAAATAGGCCGACACTAAAAACCGTCGTATCAAACAGAAATAGAATTGGCAGCGCGAGCGCAGAAAGCAGCGCAGAAAAGATAAGAAGCGTACCAACTCCGCCACTCTTGAAATACTTTTCAAGAAGCGTCTTATCTATGAAGTTGGTAACTGCGTATAAAAACGGTCCAATGAGCGAAATAAGAAACCAAGTCATAAATGTATTTTACATGTGTTATTAACCTTTCTCTGCAGAACTCACAGAATACTTTTTAAGTAAGTGTGACGGGTGAAGTGAGAGTTTTGCAGCTCGCAAGCTATCTATACCTAAATCTTGCTGTATGTTCATGTGCGTGTAGTTTCTTTCAATCAGGTCTCGAGCAACAACATGGTCTAGAGCTGCGTAAACACCACGGTACGCTGTATCTGCTTTACCAAAAAGTGCATTTGCGCAGTTTCCAGGCGGGAGGCTCACTATATGGAATGCTACTAACTCTCCCGCAACACGGATCCCAACTGCTGAATACGAAAGTGATTCTGCGGCTGATACAAAACGCTCGTATGCAAATGCCTCGCTATCTGAAATGAACTCTTTCCCTTCAGTCCACCGTCTTAAAACACTCGCAACCTCTTGCTGCGCCTCCTTAGTTTCCATCTTAAGAGAGACTTGTTCAAAGTCTGGGCTAGTATCTTTAAAGACTTTAAGGAGGTTTCTTTGAGACTTTAGGTTTTTGCCTGGATACTCTATGTGGTAGTTAATATCACAAACATAATCAAAGTGATCTCTAGATTCCTCGACAAGAAAAAGATCTCTATCCAAGTGCTTTGCAACGGTCTCTGGAATAAGATGCATGGTTTCCTCAAAACCATTCTGCACTGAGTACGAGAGCAGCGCCCCAGCTGTTTCGTTAACCATGTTTTTGCCCAAAAAGGCTAGAAACGGTTTGCCTGTTGTATAGTCCGTAAATTTAACTACAAGATTTCCGTTTAAGATTGATATAGCCATTTCTTCCTTAACATCCCATGCCCAAAGACTCCCAAACTCAAAATCAGAGTATGGAGGATACTCCTTTGTATACGCATCGATCTCTTCTTTGTCAGAAACTTCTATTTTTTTAAAATCTGGAAACTCAGCAATCATGCAAATTTATTACTCCCAACCTTCGGCTTTATATACTGCTGCAACAAGGGCACATACTGGCTTCCCTGTGCACGTAATACCTGTGGTAAGGCTTTGAACTTCTCCGTATGTTTCTGGTCGGTACTGGACCATGGAAGAAAGAGTTTCAGTTATAAGATTTGAAACCTCCTGTTCGCTGTGTCCTTCATGTTCAGTAAACAAACCTTTTCCGTCTCCAGACTGGTCTAGTACCCATCCGATTCCTGCCCACGCATCCATACCTGCCTCGTTCTCAATTTGAGAAGCGTATACAAGATATAGCTTATGACCAAACTCTTCAGTTCGTATCTCTGCTTTTGTAATCTTAATCTCTGAATTTGGAGGAATAATTGAAGAAAGGCGGATCAAGTTGTAGTTAGCAATTCCTGCGTCAAACAGAGCAGCATCAAATGCTGCAATCTTTGTATCTCCTGTACCAGTACCTTTTGTAAGAGTAATAATATTCTTCATAATTCTAAGTATAAACGTAATTAATCTCTAGGTCGCATTAACGGAAACAGCTGTGCCTCACGTACATCCATATTCATAAGGAAGCTAAACAGACGCTCCGAAAGACCAAACCCAAAAGCAGGCGGCATGCCGTACTCAAGAGCTTCAACAAACTCCATGTCTGCCATCTGTGCCTCTGCGTCTCCTGCGTCCCGCAGTGCCTGCTGCTTCATAAAGCGCTCGCGCTGGTCTATTGGATTGTTAAGCTCGCTGAAGCCTTTACCCATTTCGCTTCCAGCTAAAATAATCTGGAAGCGCTCAACAACGGCAGGGTTACTCTCAGATCTCTTTGCAAGCGGCTCTAGGTATACAGGAACTCCAACAAGGAACCCAGGACCAGAAATAGTTTTGCGTACCTTCTTCCACAGAAGATCTACACCACGCTCAATACTCATAGTCTCCGCGTCTTTCTCTATTCCAGCTTTCGCAAGTGCGGCAGAAACTTCAGCAAGCGAAGCGCTTAAAGGATCAAGGTCGTATTCCTTCTTGAGAATGTCGCAGAAGTTATACGTCTCCCATTCCTGAGCCAGATCAACCGTGTGCTCTCCAATGGTGAATGTTGTAGTTCCAAAGGTCTCCTTTGCTATGTGTCGGTACAGATCTGCAACCATCCTCTTCCCTTCCTCATAGTCTGAATATGCCTGGTAAAACTCAAGCTGGGTGTAGTCCTGAAGATGCTCTCGAGACATTCCTTCATTTCTAAAAATACGCCCTATTTCAAATACCTTAGGAAGACCGCCAACAAGAAGTTTCTTCTGCCAGAGCTCGCCTGCTGAAATACGCAAGAACACATCAATATCTAGAGCGTTGTGATGTGTTTCAAATGGACGAGCTTCAGCTCCTCCCGTAGTGTTCTCAAGAACAGGAGTCTCAACTTCAACAAACCCATCTTTAAGAAGGTATGTTCGCATTGAATTCCAAAAGAGAGAACGCTTTCGAGCAATTGCTGCTACTTCGGGATTCAAAAGCATGTCCAAGTAACGCCTTCTGAATCGCTCATCTTCGTTATGCAGCCCGTACCATTCGTCTGGAATTGGACGAAGTGTCTTCGCAAGCATGCGCCATACATTCGCCTGGATACTCTCCTGGCCGTGCTTAGTGCGGAATACAGTACCGCTCACTTCTATAAAGTCGCCAGTATCAACAACGTCCTCAAAGAGTGTGAATAACTCTTCTCCGATTTCATCTTTCTTTAGAAAGACCTGCATGCGCCCTGTGCCGTCTTCAATATCAAGAAAAGCAGAACCCCCATGCTTACGTATTGCACGAATTCTTCCGTCTACGATAACAACACTAGCTTCAGTGCTCAGTGCCTCAAACTCTCCTAATACTGCACCAATCTCGTGAGTGCGAGAGCTTCTATTTGGATACGGATTAATCCCTTTCTCCTCGAGAAGAGCCAGCTTCCGTAGTCGTTCTGCACGTATTTCGTCTAACGCCGACATGATATAGCTATCCTAGCACGCTTTTTTACTACCGTGCCGTCAAGAAAATGCCAACGAGAGGAGCAGCAAACCACCAGAAGAAATAGCTATCGGGAGCAAAAAGTGCACTTAATGAAGGCGTGAGCGGAATTGCAGCGGAAAGACTGAGCACATGATACCCAATAGCAAGGAGAAGCCCTGCAGCAAGGAAAGAAAGTCCTGCCAAGAAAAGACCTGGTATATGAATATTTCCTGAAGTAGAAACTCTGCGTAGGAGTACATACGGGAAAAACGTAAGTACACCAAATACAATACTGTTAGCAACAAAGACGGTCATCGCTGAATCTCCAGAAAGAAGCTTTGTATAGGGAAAAAGTGTAAACAACGCAAAGCCCGCATACAAAGACATAACAAGCGTTATGAATGCGGCACGCCCGGCTCTGAGCGCGAAAAAGAAGAACGCTCCTGCAACAATGAGTAATACTAGGAAGTTGCCTACGAAGCTAATGATCTCTGCAAAGCCACCTGTCGCCGCTAGATTTACGCTGTCCATATACGCACACTGTAGCAGAGAGTTAGAAACTTCTGCTACACAGCACTGTGCACTTAGAGTCCCTCGCTCTT
>JAHJZL010000027.1 GCA_018826405.1 Patescibacteria group bacterium | reverse complement strand
TATCTAAACCTTACGTTCTAAATGAATAAAAAGCTAGAGGAGTATTGACATTCACGTACTCAAACGGCATGATGCTCCTGCGAACACAACATCTAACTCAAAAGGAGTTCACAATGTTTCGCATCCAGAATAAGTACCTTTTCATCGCGCTGGTTTTCCTGGCATTCCTCGCTGGCCTCATTTGGCCAACTGCAGGACTTGCCTTGATCTCAGATTTCGAAGCATGGCAGATCCTCACGTTTTTCTGTCTCTTCATTCTGCCAGCGCACTGCGCTTCTTTGATTCTCGCCAATCTGTGGAGAAAGTTTGAAATCAAGGAGGCATCTACGGAACACTAACCTGTTCCCGAAGCCTCGTATTACTACCTGACCGCCTAACACGCCCTCGTAACGATACGAGGCTTCATCAGTTATTGTGCTTTACGTCCAAGACGGCGTACCTTCTTTTTCCAAATTTCCCGTCTCCCATCTGAAGAAGTTTCAGACTTTCCGAAGGTTGTTACCTTTGTTTTAACTCCAGCGAACTCAAGGAGCGAGCGCTTCAGGGAAGCTGTAAAGTCTCCAAAAGCTAGCCAGTCAAGAAACGCAGGATTTCCACACAATACAATTACACGTGCAGTGCGTCCCTTAAGTAGACAGTGCCAGCCAAGTCGATTCTTCCACATACGAAAAGCAAAACGTGGCAAGAACATTCTGTCCCACATGCCTTTTAGCAAAGCTGGCATCCCTCCCCACCAGTTTGGATGAATAATAACGATATGCTCTGCCCAAGAGATGTTCTCTTGAACTGTTTTTAAATCTGGCTCTAACTCTTGAATTGCCTTGTATCCAAGATGCAGGACAGGGTCAAAAGAAAGATCGCCTAGGTTAACCCTACGCACTTCGTGTCCAGCTGCTTTGGCAGCTGTCTCATACTCTGTAGCAAGGGCGCCAGAAAGCGTGTCTGCATTAGGGTGACCCAAGAGAACAAATATACGCTTTGCCTTCATGACTAGCGCTGGTTGCCCATGAGACCTGAGAGTTCCTCACGGTATTTCTTCATAACCTCCATCGTAGCTTTCATCTGGTTGTCTCCTCCCTTCACTCTGCGATCTACCTCTTCTCCAATCTTCTTAAAGAGTTCAGGATTCTTTTCAACAAGTGCAAGAATCTGATCCCGCTGTGCTTCGGGCATGTCTTTCATCTTCATCTTGAGCGCTTGGCGAACGAGGAATTGCTGTATCATATAGGCGCTATATTAACACAATGGACGCACGAGAAGCTAACTTAGTAGCCTCTTTCTACGTGAGAAACCATGAGACCTCGAAGCGTACGAGTACCCAGGTAGAGGGTGGATATAAAAACAAGTGTGAGCAATGCCACAAGTGTATTTTGGGAAAGCAGTTCAATGCTTGAATTAATCCGAGTCAACGCAATGCCGCCAAAAAGGATAAATCCAATGATTGAGATGAATACATTAACCCAGTGTATCCATTGCTGTGCAGGGTTGGTTATTCCTGCAGAGATAACAAGACACACAATTAGGAACATAATCCCTCCTGTAGAAAACGGGAGAGATGTTCCAATGAACTGTGTAAGGAAGATGAGAACTGCTGCTGCTACAAACAAAGCACGCACCACGTCTCCATGGTAATGGCTTGGTGCCTTCTCCTTTGATGGGTCGTAGATTGTTTCGCCGCTCATGTCCTTAAGTATGGGATCAATATTTGCAGCTGTAAAGGGTCTAGAGGAGGACTGTTGCCTGGCCGCTTGAAACCTCAGCAATTCCGCCAGCCTCTATCGGGAGTGGGAGCTCTGACCCTGAAGCGTCTTTAACAAGTGCTATACCCTCTTTTAGAGGAGACACAAAGGCTTCGTGCCCTGCCATAACAGTGAACATGCCATCAGTACCCGGAAGCGTTACAGAAAGAGCTTCTCCTTCAAAGAGATTCTCTCCAACTTTAGCAATGGTTAGATGAAATGTTTTAGCCATTATCCTGTGACCTGATCAATTGTTCCCTTCATGTAGAAAGCACTCTCAGGCTTGTCGTCATGCTTTCCTTCTACAATCTCCTTGAAGCCGCGTACGGTCTCCTCACGAGTTACATACTGGCCAGGAGTTCCGGTGAACGGTTCTCCAACGAAGAATGGCTGTGAAAGATACTTCTCAAGCTTTCGAGCTCGGTACACCGTCTGCTTGTCTTCGTCAGACAACTCTTCAATTCCAAGAATCGCAATGATGTCCTGAAGATCCTTGTAGCGCTGAAGTACCTGCTTAACCTGGTTTGCAACTTGGTAGTGCTCTTCTCCTACAATTTCAG
The DNA here is from genome assembly GCA_018826405.1 of Patescibacteria group bacterium. GTDB lineage: Bacteria > Patescibacteriota > Minisyncoccia > Phycocordibacterales > Phycocordibacteraceae > C7867-001. Next base: position 3,116 of record JAHJZL010000027.1, on the reverse strand, counting down.
GAGTAAGCGCTGTTGATGTTGAGAGCAACGGATCAATAGCAGGATAGATACCAAGAGAGGCAAGCTGACGAGAAAGCACAACCGTTCCGTCTAGGTGAGCGAAGGTTGTTGCAGGCGCTGGGTCTGTAAGGTCATCCGCTGGCACATACACAGCCTGAATAGATGTAATAGATCCTTTGTTTGTTGATGTAATGCGCTCCTGGAGCTTACCCATCTCCTCAGCAAGCGTTGGCTGGTATCCCACAGCTGAAGGCACACGTCCAAGGAGTGAAGACACCTCAGATCCAGCCTGAATAAAGCGGAATACGTTGTCCATGAAGAAGAGGACGTCCTTTCCTCCTTCATCGCGGAAGTACTCGGCCTGTGTAAGTCCGGTGAGTGCAACACGTGCACGAGCTCCTGGTACTTCGTTCATCTGGCCAAACACGAGCGCAGTCTTATCAAGCACGCCTGACTCTTCCATTTCGTGATATAGGTCGTTACCTTCACGCACGCGCTCACCCACTCCTGCAAACACTGAGTATCCTCCGTGCTCTTGAGCTACGTTACGAATAAGCTCCTGAATCGTAACTGTCTTTCCCACTCCCGCTCCTCCAAAGAGACCAACCTTTCCTCCCTTAATGAAAGGAACCATGAGGTCGATAGCTTTAATACCAGTTTCAAACACCTCAGCTTTAGTAGTCTGCTGATCAAACGTAGGAGGCATGCGGTGAATTGGAAGGCGCTCAGTCTTCGCATCGATTGCACCCTTGCCATCGATTGGCTCTCCCAAAACATTGAAGAGGCGGCCGAGCGCATTCATTCCCACAGGAACAGAAATCGGTGCACCAGTAGCGGTTGCAACTTCGCCACGAGCAAGACCTGCAGTCTCGTTCATTGAAATAGCGCGAACGCGGTCCATTCCAAGATGGCTTGCTACCTCAAGCACGATCTTTCCGTGCACATCATTTGCCTCAATGACAAGCGCGTCCTGAATAGCAGGGCGACCCTTCTCAAAGTGCACATCTACAACTGGCCCGATAACTTCTGTAATTGTTCCTGTGTTCATACGTGTAATGGTTATAAATCTTTTTGCTCGGTACGTAAACCTACGCTGATAATGCCTCACGCCCGCTCACAATCTCGGACACTTCCCGAGTAATTGCTGCCTGACGTACTTTGTTAAACACGCGAGTGAGATCGCGCACTACCTCCTTTGATTTGTCAGATGCATTCTTCATCGCCACCATGCGCGCTGAATGCTCTGAAGCCTTAGACTCAAGCAACATGTGATACAGCGACACGGCAACAAGCTTAGGAACAAGAATTCCTAGTATCTCATCACGTGACGGCTCTACTTCATACGCTGCAGGAGCTGCAATCTCAGCAACTTCACTCCACTTGCCCTTTACTGGCAGAATATCTTCTACAAGCCTGGCAAGCGCCTCAACTGAAAGCGGCAATACTCTGCGGACGGTTGGGAGTTGTTCAAAGGTTGATTTGAAGTTGCTGTATACCGTAACAACTTCGTCAAACTCCTTTGCAAGGAATCCTGCGGAGAGATCTGCAGACAATAGTTCCATATCTGAAAGCGGTACATCGTCCTGCTTGTTCTCAAAGGATTTAACAACAGTGTACTCGCGTCGCTTGAAGTACTCGTCTGCCTTGCGTCCGTATGCGTACACGCGCACATCAGACTTCTCAAAACCAGATACAGCTTCAGCTGCAGCCTTAAGTACTCCTGAGTTCAGCGCCCCCGCAAGACCTTTGTCACTTGTCATAACAACAAGCGCAATCTTCTTAACATCACGCACTGTTGCAAGGGGGTGTCGTGCAATATCTCCAGTACCTGAAAGCCTAGCAAGAATAGACAAAGCCGCGCGAGCATATGGGCGTCCCGCAAATGCAGATTGCTGTGTCTTACGCATTTTAACTGCAGACACGGCCTCCATAGCGCGTGTCACCTTGTGCATGCGCTCTGTGGCCTTGATCTTCGTTTTAATGTCTTTCAGTGCCATGTCGGGTATTAGGAGCGAGCTACGAACTTATCTAGAGCAGCGCGCAGATCTTTCTCTGCACCCTCTCCAATCTCACGTGTTGTGCGAATGGCAGCGAGTACTCCCGTTGCTTCGCGATTAAGGAAGTCCTGAAGACGATTCTCTGCCGCTGCAGTTTCCTCAGGTGCGAAGGTATCGAAGTACCCGTTTGTTGCAGCGAAGATAACGGCAGCTTCCATTTCAAATGCAATTGGAGCTCCCTGTCCCTGCTTAAGCATCTCTGTCATACGACGTCCTGAATCAATGCTTCGCTTGGTATCTGCATCAAGATCAGAAGAGAACTGCATGAAGGCTTCAAGCTCACGGAACTGAGCAAGCTCAAGCTTAATCTTTCCAGACACTTTCTTCATAGCCTTTGTCTGAGCCGCCGATCCCACGCGAGACACAGATACTCCTACGTTAATAGCAGGGCGAAGTCCCTTGTTGAAGAGATCAGACTCCAAGAAGATCTGTCCGTCCGTAATAGAGATAACGTTCGTTGGGATGTATGCAGAGATGTCGTTCTCCTGAGTTTCAATGATAGGAAGGGCAGTAATAGATCCGCCTCCCTTCTCCTTTGAAAGCTTAGCTGCACGCTCTAGGAGGCGTGAGTGGAGGTAAAACACGTCTCCAGGGTATGCTTCACGTCCTGGTGGGCGGCGAAGAAGCAAAGACATCTGACGATAGGCAACGGCCTGCTTTGAAAGGTCGTCATACACTACGAGTGCATCCTTGCCCTGCTCCATAAAGTGCTCAGCAATAGCAGCTCCTGCAAATGGTGCGAGGAACTGAAGCGCTGCTGGAGCTGATGCTGGTGCAGTTACCACAATGGTGTAGTCCATAGCGCCAGCCTCTGTAAGCTGTCCTACGATGCGAGCAGTCTTAGACTCCTTCTGTCCAATGGCTACGTAAATACATATTGGACGAGTCTCCTCGCTTTCAGACTTCTGGTTGAGGATCGTATCAATCGCAATCGTGGTCTTTCCTGTACCGCGGTCTCCAATGATGAGCTGACGCTGTCCACGACCAATCGGTGTCATAGCATCAATAGCTTTGATACCTGTGTGTAGCGGCTGATTAACTGGAGCGCGATCAATAACG
>JAHJZL010000026.1 GCA_018826405.1 Patescibacteria group bacterium | reverse complement strand
GTGGACGCAGGTTGCCTAAAGAGGACGAAAGACAAATAAAAAGATGGAGACAAATGGTAAGACACGTTGCGCAGGTACGCTATGCCTGTAGGGTAGGGGATGAAACCTGCCATACTCGGCAGCGCCAAGCATTGCTACACTGGGCGTATGATAGCCGGAAGTTATGAATAGATTCAAGGGAGCCATTTTCTTAGGTTTGGTGTTTGCGCTGCTTACATTTATTGCGTGGCAATTGCCAGAGTTGTTGCGCTCTGTAGATATTCCTCTTGCGCGTGCTTTGGCACAATTTCAAACACTCCCAAGTATTCAGTTTTTTCTTGTTGTAACTGCGCTCGCAGGAACCCTCGGAACAGTGCTTATCGGTGCAGGAGCAGTGTACTTTCTCAGGAATCACCAGCGTTATGCACGGTCTTTTATATATGTGCTACTTGGAAGCGCCGTCTCGGCAAATCTAATTAAAGTACTTATTGCACGTGTGCGCCCTGAACCTTTGCAGTGGTTTGATCCACTGCTTACGTTCTCTTTCCCGAGCGGACACGCAACTGCTGCAATGGCACTCTTTGGGTCGCTGGCATTCATCAGCGCTCGACTTACAGAGGGACGAATGCGCACATTTCTAGTTGGGCTCTCAGTCCTCCTAGTATTCCTTATAGGTCTTAGCAGACTCATGCTCGGCGCACATTTCTTCTCGGATGTAGTTGCGGGCTATGTGCTTGGCCTGTTTTGGATGTATCTGTGTCTTCCAAAGAAAAACTAGTCTTGTTTGTCCTTAACACCGCGCAGGAACAGAACGGCACCAGCACCAACAATAAGTGCTCCTGCAAGCGGAACACCAACTGCAATGAAGAGTGAAGAGTTAGATGGATCAAGTAAAGATCCAAAAAGCACAGCAGCAGAGGAGACCGCTATTGATATTGGAAGGTAGAGAAGTATGAACTTCCAGTACGGAAGAGAAGAAAGCCCCGCTCCGTATGCAATAAGTTCGGGAAGCGCAAAGCAAGTGAGGCACATATGTAAGAAGCCCTTTGTAGTTCCCAAATGTCGCACAACCTTTGCGAGAGTGCTTCGTTCTTTGCCAACAATAAAGCGATTAACCATTGGGTACCCAAAAACGCGGCTGAGCGTGAAGGCAATAGTAATACCAAGAAAATCTCCAGCAACGATATACAAAATGCCTGGCCAAAAACCGAAGATAAGCCCAACTAAGGGATAGAGAGGAGAGCCAGAGAGAGGAGCAACAACAATTGTTGAAGCTTTCAAGACAATAAGAATAAGCGGCCCTAGTGCTCCTGAAGTAGCAACTAATTCCTGTAGCTGCTTAATATCAACAAAAAGCATGAGGCCAAGCAGTACGATAACTGTGACTGCAATACCAATAACGTTTAGCTGTTCAGTTATCTTTCCTTTGAGATGTTCCATGTGTGCTGATTATACGGTAGGAAGTAGGTAAAAACACGTAGACCGAACTCGTAGTGAGTCCGGTCGGAGTGAAGTAGAGCAATTACTTAATTGGCGTGGCTTGTGGGAGAACAAATGGTTCTTGAGAGAACTCTATTGTTCCAACACTTGCCGCAAGATCCGTAGCAACTAATGCGGATGTTTGAGCGCCTCTTAAGAAGATAAGTGCTGTTTGCTCTAATTCAGTAAAAATCTGTGGGACAAGAAGTTTAAGAACGAGGATACATACTCCAAGTCCCAGTGCCTTAAGTATTGGCATACGGAATTTGGTTAAGTATATAAGCCATCCTGCACGAGTGCAGGTGGCGAGAACGCGCGTGCGTCTCTCTCTCGTTGTAGTGTTCTGTCCCTCCACCCACTAGAACATATCTATATAGGGAAAAGGTTTCAGCGAGGTGTGCCCTCAAACTCAAGACACACAGAGTTAATGCAGTATCGCTTTCCTCCGGCCTCTTGAGGACCGTCCATAAATACATGTCCCAGATGCCCATTGCAGTGTTTGCAGAAGACCTCTGTGCGTTCCATGCCGTGTGTAGTATCAGCTCGGGTACCTACGTTCTCGCTAACGGCAGGATCTGTAAAGGAAGGCCACCCACTGCCTGAATCAAACTTCTTTGCTGAGTCAAAGAGCATGGCACCGCAGGCCTTGCATCGGTACACACCATCCTGATGGTTATCTACGTATTTGCCAGTAAACGGAGCTTCGGTCCCTCCTTTACGAAGCACTGCGTATTCTTCAGCAGTTAGACGCTTTTCCCACTCTTCTTCGTTTTCAGGCAGAGACTTCATATACACGTAGTATACCAAGCGCAATTGCTGAGTAGGCGAGCGCACGGTACGATATCTTCATGCGAAACACTGCCGTTATAATTTCTCTTTTTATAGTCTTGCTCGCAGGACTTTCAGATTCTTGGTACCTCTACCGCAGTGCGATTACTGATACTGCGCTTACATGCGAGATTGGGGGAGTATTGGACGGATGTAATATTGTTGCACAGAGCCCCTACTCACAGCTGCTTGGTATACCGCTTGCGCTCTATGGCGTTTTCTTTTTCATAGTCTTTTTTGTTCTTGTCGCTATCTGGACCCTATTCCCTCGCAAATTGCTTTGGACAGGTATACATCTGCTTGCTGTTGGAGGTGTTATTGCCTCGGCCATATTCGTTGGCATACAGCTATTCCTAATTAAGGCTATTTGCGTGTACTGTTTTGCCTCAGCGGCACTTGTCTTAATCTCCTGGGGACTGGTATATAAGCTCCGAAAGCTCAATTCTTGACGATATAGGGGGTGTGGTACCATGGGTAGTATGAAGCGATTTCGCATGGGGGGAGCACTGCTACTGACGCTCCTGCTTATTCCTGGAGCGGTTTCTGCCGCAACACTTGCGAGCGCACGCACGCTCGTTATTACAGAGGCGCCTACAGATAACCTATATCTTGCAGGAACAGACGTAACACTCACGGTCCCGCTTCCAGCAGACCTCCTTGCCTTTGGAGGCACACTTTCTCTCTCTGCACTTGTTTCCGGAGACGCTCTCTTGGGCGGCGGAACTATTGCCGTGACGCAGCCTGTTGAGGGTGATTTGCGAGTTGTAGGAGCACAGGTGTCCGTCTCGGCTCCTGTTTCAGGAGATCTTATGGTTGCGGGCGGCACAGTTGTTGCCTCAACTACAGCAAGGGATACACGCATTATTGGAGGCACAGTGCGTCTCACGGGATCAGGAGGACCAGTTGTTATTTATGGAGCTGATGTAACGCTCTCTGGGGTGTTTGCGGGAGACGTCGAAGTTATTGCTTCAGACCGCGTTACTCTTGAAGAGGGAACACAAATCGCAGGAACATTTAAGTACGATGCACCGCAACAGGCGGCGATTCCTACTTCTGCGCAGATTGACGGAGCAGTTACATATATTGGCGCCTCTTCATACTTGCCAACAATTGAGCAAGCGAAGACATTCGCACTTGCAGGAGCGAGTGTGTTGTTTGTGGTTAAGATAATTGCAGTACTTATCCTGGCAGGACTCTTTGCGGGACTGTTCCCGATATTCTCCCAGCGCGTTGCGGACAAGGCACTTTCACGAACGCCTGGCCGTTTCGCACTCCTTGCCTTGCTTGGTTTTGGTATGGTGTTTGCAACACCAATGCTCATCCTGCTCCTTGCCGTTTCTTTTGTAGGTATTGGCCTAGCATTTTTCCTCGGCACGGCGTATGTACTCCTTCTTATGCTCGGCTACGTATATGCAGGAATTCTTGCAGGTGCTGCGCTTTCTCGCGGCCTTATGAAGCGAACGCAAGTTACCTGGAAGTTTGCACTACTTGGTATGCTCGCCCTGTACCTCATTAGTGTAGTGCCCGTAATTGGAGGATTGGTTTCATTTGTTCTATTCCTTGTTGCTACTGGTTCTATTATTTCGATCCTGTTTCATTTCGTATTTACCCGCCCAGCTACTGAAGGGCTTCCAGAAGCTGAGTAAGACATGGCACGTCCGACTATTGGTTCGCCAGCGCCTGACTTCACGCTCCTTGATCAAAATGGTGTAGCGCGCACCTTGTCTGAGTTTCGCAGTGCTCCGACACTAATCTATTTCTATCCGAAGGATGACACTCCAGGATGTACTAAGGAGGCTTGCTTGTTGCGTGATTCGTTTCCAGAGTTATCACAAACAAATGTAACCGTATTGGGAATCTCTCCAGATTCTGTGCAGAGCCACAAGAAGTTTGCGGAGAAGTACTCTCTTCCATTTATGTTGCTTGCAGACACTGAGAAAGAAGTAGTCTCTCTATACGAAGTATGGGGCAAAAAGAAGTTTATGGGACGGGAATATGATGGAGTGTTCCGCACGTCGTTTCTTTTAGACAAGGAAGGGAAGGTTGCAAAGATATACGAGAACGTGCGCCCAGAAAAGCATGCTCAAGAAGTGCTTGAGGACCTAGTTCATGTCTGAATTGTTTCTTGATCCCCGCACCGAACAAAGAAGAGAACGTGCTCTTGCACTCGTTGCATGTTTGAAAAAACTATATCCAGAGCCAAAGAGCGAGCTTGCATACGAAACTCCGTTTCAGTTTGTGGCAGCAGTTATATTGTCTGCTCAATGCACGGACAAGAAAGTGAACGCAGTAACAGAGACGCTTTGGAAAAAGTATCGAACAGTAGATGATTTTGCTTCAGCGTCTGTTGCAACCTTTGCTGCAGAAACTTCCTCCATTACCTTTCATCAGTCAAAGGCGCGCTACATAGTCTCTGCTGCAAAGCTTGTGCAAGACCAATTCAATGGCGAAGTCCCGGAGACTGAAAAGGAACTCGTGCTGCTCCCTGGAGTTGCCTATAAAACCGCACACGTCGTGCTTGGAGAATTATTTAAGAAATGGGAAGGCATTCCAACAGATACGCACGTAAGAAGGTTTGCGCTCCGTTTTGATTTAACGGACCATACTGAACTTACTAAAATTTCAAAGGATCTTGAGAGCATTATTCCTAAAAAGGACTGGAAGTATGTTAATAACGGATTCGTACTGTATGGGCGGTATGTGTGTCCTGCGCGCCCACACGAGTGCGAGGAGCACCCATTAACAAAGCTCTGGCCACCTGCAGCCAACAGATGGCCTAAGGCAAAATAAGGTACCATAGGGGTATGAAGCGGCCCGTTGCAGTATTTGATATAGACGGAACGGTATATCGCTCCTGCTTGCTCGCAACCCTCATGAAGGAGCTGGTTGCAAGAGAACTCATACCTAAGACCTCCTCCGCAAGCTTTGAAGGGCTCATGCACGAGGATTTGCATGCAAGCGATCATGCGCGGCTTATGAAGAAAGCTGTACGTGCTTTCGCACAGCATGCAAAAGGTCTTTCATATGGAGATGTTGCTGATGTTGCGGGGGAGCTTATCGAGCGAGAACAGAAAAATGTATTTAGGTATACGAGAGACCTTATTAAAGAATTAAAGGAAGAAGGACACTTTCTTCTTGCTATATCACATTCACCTAAGTTTATTGTTGACGGCTTTGCATACGAACTCGGGTTTGATAAATCGTACGGCATCTTTTATGAGACAGGGGCTGCAAGCAGATTTACAGGCGAGATTGAAGACGAGCATATAATTATGAACAAGGCATCCGTACTTGCGCGAGCACTAGAGAAAGAAAATCTTTCTCTGAATGGGTCGGTCGGTGTTGGAGGGTGGGAAAGTGATGTGTCTATGCTTGATATGGTTGAGGACGGCATTGCCTTTAATCCAGACAGCAGACTGTACCGACACGCTAAGAGCAAGCTTTGGAAGATTGTCGTTGAGCGCAAAGATGTAATTTACGAGCTTTGATATACTATGCCCATGAAAAAACTAACGAGAAGTAGAACAGATTGCATGATTGCCGGTGTCCTTGGAGGAGTCGGAGAGTATCTGCATGTTGATGGAAATATCGTGCGTCTTATCTACCTCTTTGCGCTACTCGTAACAGGTATTGTTCCTGGAGTGCTCATCTATATTCTTGCGTTCTTCATTCTGCCAGACGCACCACTCGTCCCAGGTCCCGTGCATGACTCCTCGGAAGTTTAGGGAACAGGTTCTCGCCTATTACGCAGTACAGGGGAGAGACGAGTTGCCTTGGAGAAAAACAAGGGACCCGTATTGCATTCTTGTTTCTGAGATTATGTTGCAGCAGACGCAAGTTGAGCGTGTTGTTCCGTACTACCAAACATTCATAGAACGTTTTCCAACAACTGCCGCACTCTCGGAAGCTCCTTTGTCTGATGTTCTTCGTCTATGGCAGGGTCTTGGGTACAACCGCAGGGCAAAGTATTTAAAGGAAGCAGCTCAAGCAATACACCAGAAACACAACGGAGTTTTTCCCAAGACTACAAAAGAGCTCGAGGCACTTCCTGGCATAGGTCCGTATACTGCTGCTGCAGTCTGCGCCTTTGCATATAATCTGGATGTTGTATGTGTTGAAACAAATATTCGCACTGCAGTACTGGCGCACTTCTTTAAGGATAGGGAGCAAGTTTCAGACAAAGAGATTCTCGCCGTGTTGGAGAAAGCGCTTCCGCACGGAGATGCTCGCACCTGGTATGCAGCACTTATGGATTACGGCACACATCTCAAACGAACAGGAACTTCTCTGAACGCTAAGAGCAAGAGCTACACGAAGCAAAAGCCCTTCAAAGGATCTGCGCGAGAAGTGCGCGGAGCAATCTTAAGAGCTCTTGCAGAGACTAAGAAAACTGAGAGTACCTTACGCAAACTATTCCCTGAAAGAATGGACGATATCGTTGCACAACTCCACGTTCTTCAAGAAGAAGGGTTGATTAAAAAAACTAAACAGACCTACAGCCTCGCTGACTAGCGGATGTCGTGTATTGCAACTGCACTAACGATGCCAAGGGCGATAATAAGAGCTCCAGAGAGTATAAAGAATAGTAAGTAACTTCCAGAAAGAAGTACAACACTCGCAAAGAGAGGCGCGAGTAGTGCTGCAAAAGGTCGGGTCATACGGAACACGGTAATTGTATTTGCATCACGCTCTGTAACGCGTCTGAAGAAATGCCCTTCAATCATTGCTTCAACAAGTGCTGCGCCAACGCGCGACATAAAGAGAATACCTGCAACAAGCAGAAGCGGAGTACTTCCTGTAACAAATGCTAGAAGAGAGAAAAAGAAGCCAGTTATAACAAACCCCGCCATGAGAAGTTTCTTATCTCCAAACCAACGATCCGCAATATACCCTGCAGGATATTCAACGAATACAAAGGGTAGCAACATAATTGCAAATATCCATCCAAGATCGCTCCAGGCAATACCGAGTACCGTGTGCAGGTACAGGGAGGTGTACAGAGGAGCAAGATGATAGAAGAACTGCAACACTGCATTCCCAATTGCTGCTGCACGCAAATCTTTGTCTGCCCACATACACCTGCACGTTAATCCAACCTTGGTTACGTCGTGCGGAGCAGGCTCAGGAGCTTTCTCAAAAAGGAACAAGGTTATGAACGGCGTAAGAAGTATTGCAGACGCCAGAAATACACGTGCGTAGTTCTCTGTGCCGTCCAATAAAAGACCAATAACTAAAGGAGCAAGAACAAGTGCTAGATTTGCAGCCGTGAGAAAAATAGTACGTACGCGTCCCGTTGTTCCTTCTTCTTTCACTGTTGCCTCAAGCAATAAATCCAGTTGGTATCCAATGAACGGAGAAATAGCGCAGGCAGTAGCAATAAAGATAACTGCAGGAATAAGACCAGGACTTGCGGAAAGAGTTGCCAAGGTGAGGGCCTGGAGAGAGGTGAGGAAAATAGCAGTGCGTCGTGCCCCAAACCGAGCCGTAATCATCGGCATAAAGGGGAAGACTGCGAGTGTAAGGACTGCACCAAGAGATACCACTAGTCCCGTCTGAGTTGCGGGCATGTATAGAGCTAGATACGGCGCAATGACGTATACAATCAAAAAGAAATGCCCGGCCATAAAGAAGTTGCCGATAGAAAGAACGAGACGCGTACTCATGATTGTGAAATTGTAGCATTCTCTATACGCAAAACTGCCGCATTGCTGCGGCAGTTTTGCGTATGAAGCGAGTACGTGCTTACACGCCGATCAGTACAGGGATAACCATTGGTGCCTTGTTTGTTCTCGTGAAGAGATAGCCAGCCATTGTATCTGAGAGTGCGTTCTTAACGTAATCGAGATCAACAGGGTTCATACCCTCAGTTGAATCCTCAACCGTTTTCTTAATAAGAAGACGTGCCTGGTTAAGCATCTCCTGATTCTCACGAAGATACACGAATCCGCGGGAGATAATATCTGGAGACTTTCGAAGCTTTCCAGTCTTCAGGTTAACGGTAGCGATAATAACGAACATGCCGTCTTTCGCTAGCATCTGTCGGTCGCGAATAACAACTTCCTGCAGATCTCCAATTGAGAATCCGTCTACAACGAGCGGTGCTGAAGGCACCTTCTGCTTGTGGTAGTTAAGCTTTTCTCCGCCTTCCTCAATATCAATAACCATACCGTTGTCAGCAAGGATAATTGACTCGCGAGGACGTCCGGCCTGCTCAACTGCACGCGCATGGCTTGCAGTCATTGAGTAGTATCCGTATGCAGGCATGAAGTACTTGGCTCCAACTTGCTGGTTAATCCAGATAAGCTCGCCTGTGTTTCCGTGTCCAGTTGAGTGCACGTCGCTTGAGCGGTAGTGAATGAGGGTCACACCGTTGCGGTAGAGATTGTCTTTCAGCTTCTGCACTGAAATCTCGTTTCCAGGAATAACAGAAGAAGAGAGCACAATCGTGTCGCGACTGTTTAGGGTGATGCTCTTGTGCTGCTTTGTAGCAATACGCATAAGGGCAGCAAACTCCTCTCCCTGGGCTCCTGTTGAGAGAATAACAATTTTGTCTGGAGGATAGTCGCCAATCTCTTGAGAGCTGATGATCGTGTCCTTCTTAACTGTAAGAAGTCCGGTCTTCTGAGCGATCTCAAGGTTTGTCTTAATTGACCTTCCCTCAGTAATAACTTTCTTTCCAAGAGACTCTGAGATCTCAATGATACGGACCATGCGCTCAAACTGAGAAGCAAAGGTTCCGATAATAAGACGTCCCTTAACGGTACGAATGATCTCTTCAAGAGTCTCGTGCACTTTGCGCTCAGGAACAGAGAATCCATCGCGTTCTGCGTTTGTTGAGTCTGCGATAAAGAGAAGGTTCTTCTGTGCGCCAAGTGCGCCCCATTTCTTTGCTTCAACTTCAGTTGGAATACCGTTCTCGTGATCAAGCTTAAGGTCTCCCGTTGCAATAACGTTTCCGTATGGAGTACTAACTGCAATACCCATTGAATCTGGAATTGAGTGAGTTACGGGGAAGAACTGAACCTTTGTTGAACCAATGGTCATAGTTGATCCTGGATCAACAACAACAATGTTTAGTTCAGGTTGATCAGGGTATTCTTCCTGACGCTTCTTAATCATTACAGCAGAAAGGTTCTGTGTGTAGATGGTTGGGTTGCCCATGCGATTCATAAGGAAGGGAATACCTCCGATGTGGTCGAGGTGTCCGTGCGTGATGAACACGCCGCGAATGCGGTCTTTGTTCATCTCAAGGTACCTGGTGTTTGGAAGGACGTAATCAACTCCAGGAGACGTGTCCTCAGACACGAACTGGAATCCAACGTCAAAGACGAAGATGTCCCCATTCGTTTCAATAGTGAACATGTTTCGTCCCACTTCCTCAACTCCTCCAAGAGGAACGACGCGTACGACGTCCTTTCCAGGAGCCTCAGGGAAGTAGTCAGGAGCCTTCTTAGCTGGAGCAGAATTATTTCCTGCCTGTGGGCCTTGTCGGCGCATCATTGGACGCCGTGTTGGGCGAGTTCCCCCTTCCTTTCCTCGTCCACGAGGACGGGAAGGACGAGCACCTTCTGTAGGTCCCTCTTGACGAGGGCCTGTAGGTGCTGGATGCGCTGCGCGGCCGTGTGGGGCAGGCGCAGGCGCCGGTGCGGGTGCTGACATAAATTATGATAATTAATTTCTAAATAATAACTATTAGGTGCACACCGTGTTTGGTGTCAGTGCGCAGTAGGTAATTGGGAGAGCAGGGGGAGGCTCTCTAAACTATCAACTGAGCGCTCACTGAGAAACAAAAAATGGCCACACGAGTTCGCTTCGGCGGTACCACGTATGGACTGCTGCGAAACGGTCTGCGGGTGCGGTTATCTGTACGAGACGGATACCCTGCACGCTTTGAGGCACAGCATACAGGAAGTCAGGGGTATGCGTAAAGGCCGCTGGGTATTCGCTCGCTATAACGTCTGATAACTTCTGCAAATCCGCGCGAGCTATTTCAGGATTTAGTTCTACGCGTGCGCTTTCAAGAAGCGTGTCTACAGAACGATTTGCATACCCCGCAATGTTAAGACCCGGATCGCTACGCTCTCCTGAGTCCCAGAACGCAAAGAGGTCCTGGTCTCTGCCGATAACCATACCGAAAAGAAGTATTTCGTATGCGCGTGGACGAATAACTGAAGAGGCAAGATCTCCTGGCTCATACAGCTCAATCTCAGTCTGTATTCCAAGACGCTCCCAGTCGCTCTCAATACTCGTGGCGACAGCCTTAAGCTCAGGGACATTTGACGTCTTAAGTGTAAGTGTTTCAAGAACAAGTTTTTCCTTAACGTTCTCCCATACTCCAGTTTCTTGATCCTGTTCCCAGCCACTTTCCTCAAGAAGCTCTGTAGCAAGCAGTACACCATCCTCTACAGGAATTTCTGGCTGCGTTATGCCGCTTCCTGGAGGAACAGGACCAAAGAGCGGTGTTGCGTTGCCTCCAAGCGCAGTTGAAACGAGTGTGCGGCGATCAATGGCGAGCGAGAGTGCCTCGCGCACTTCAGCTTGAGCAAAGACTGGATTCTCGTCTGCATTAAAGAAGGCTCCAAATACTCGAGAGTAGGGAACACGCAGTGCGCCCGGCGTGTTGATGCCATACGCGCTTTCAACAACGCCTCTGCGGTATGCGCTCGCTAGAGTCTCGGTAGTGTCATAAAAACGAAGAACGATGCGATCAAGATAAGGACGTCCGAGTACAAACTTTGGGAAAGCACGGAGCTCGTAACTCGTAATAGTTCCTTTCTTTCCACGAACAATGTTCATTGCCTGGAATGGCCCTGCACCAACAGGCTCTGTCATTAGGGGGGAGAAGGGGAACTCGTCTACAGGAATGTTTCTCCATAGATGTGCAGGCAAAATCCCAAGTGTTGTATCAACAAGAAATGGTGCGTACGGCTTTGGAAGCAAGAAGCGTACGGTGCGCGCATCAACAATCTCCGCCTTAATATTTGCCCAGTTAGCAAGTTCTGGACTCTTGAGAGTTGGGTCTTGTGCCTTCTCAACGGTGAAGACAACGTCTTCAGCAGTAACAGGAGTATTGTCAGAGAAGCGAGCGCTTGTTCGGAGAGTAAATAAATACTCCTTTCCGTCTTCAGAGACGGTATAGCTTTCTGCGAGTACAGGAATCAAAGATCCATCGGAATCCACACCCATAAGACCTGCATAGGTAAGGGCTGTTAAGTCTCTATCTGCGTCAGACAGCGCAAGCAGGGGATTAACAAAGCGGGGAGACCCTACAATACCTTCAGTAAGGCTTCCGCCTTGCGCAGGGACCTCAACAAGGAGGGAGCGCTCAAGGGCGTAGAGTCCGGCAAGACTTGAACCTAGTACTAAAAGACCAAGGACACTAACAATAAGTTTGTCTCCGTAAGAAAGGGAACGAATATGTGCTGAGAGCGTCTCAAACCAGGGAATAGGTTGGCGAGTACGCAACAGAGTTAAAAGTGAGGAAAGTCGCATACGCGACGAAAGGGTCTATGAGTTAGACAAAGAGTCCGGCAATAGCTGCGAGCACAAAAAGCACTGCGAGCACAACAGTTGCATTGAAGAGAAACTTCTCAGCACCTCGACGCTTATAAAACGTTGAGGCAAAGTTGTCGCCACCAAAAGCTCCTCCTAGGGAAGCGCCGCGGTTTTGCAGCACGATACCCGTTATAAGAAGCAAGGCGAGTGCTATTTGGATGTAGGGCAGATATGCCAAAAGAGTCTCCATCGGTGCTCTGGAGAATAGCACGGAGCGCAGTACTGGGCAATGGAGTTTTGTATATATTGGTTACAAAACAAAAGGAAAGTTAAGTCAAGTTTGACGCTGTCTGCTCGCGCTCTATACTGTGGATAACTTTGGGCGAGGGAACTCGTACCAAGTGAATGGGTGTTTGTTAACAGAACCGCATAAGCGAATACTTTTCCTATGGCTAAAGCAGCACACGAGACTCTTTCTATTACGCCGCTTGGTGATCGCGTTGTCGTAAAACCTCTGAAAAAAGATGAGGTTTCAGCGATGGGCATCATCCTCCCCGACACGGCAGGCCGAGAAAAACCTGAGCGAGGTACGATTGTCGCTGTTGGTAAAGGACGAACTGAAGACGGTAAACTCGTTCCCCTCTCCGTTAAGCTCGGAGACACCGTTCTCTTCTCTAAGTATGGATTTGATGAGGTGAAAATTGATGGACAGGAATACTTCATCCTTTCCGAGGCAAGCGTATTGGCAGTTATTAACTAGTCTTACTTCCCTTTTAACTTCCCTATCTCTATGGCAAAACAAATTCTTTTTGGCGAAGACGCACGTAAGTCTATTCATGAGGGTCTGCAAAAGGCAGCGCGTGCAGTTAAAGTCACGCTTGGTCCACGTGGGCGTAACGTTGTGCTTGAGAAAAGTTATGGCGGCCCACGCATAACTAATGACGGAGTTTCAATCGCAAAGGAAATCTCTTTCAAAGATAAGTTTGAAAACATGGGCGCAGAAATGGTGAAAGAGGTTGCAAACAAATCAAACGATGTGGCTGGTGACGGAACAACCACAACCGTTGTGCTTCTTGAGGCACTCGTAAGCGAGGGACTCGCAAACCTAACTAAGGGAGCGAACGCCATGGGTATTCGCTCAGGTATGGAGCAGGCAAGAGACGCCGCACTCAAAGAGCTTAAGAAGATGGCGCGTCCAGTTGAAGGAAGACGCGACATTGAACAGGTTGCTTCAATTGCTGCTGAGAGCGAGGAACTCGGGCGTATCATCGCAGAGACTGTTGAGAAGGTGGGTAAGAACGGTGTGGTCACTGTTGAAGAGAGTCAGGGTATGGAGCTCTCATACGAAGTAGTTGAAGGAATGCAGATCGATAAGGGCTATGTGTCTGCGTACATGGTTACGAACCCTGAGCGCATGGAGGCTGAGATGCGCGATGCGCAGATTCTTGTTACAGACAAGAAGATCGCAAGCGTGCAGGAGATACTTCCCCTTCTTGAAAAAGTTGCACAGGGAGGTCGCAAGGAGTTGGTTATT
>JAHJZL010000025.1 GCA_018826405.1 Patescibacteria group bacterium | reverse complement strand
TGGTATCCATGCCAGCTCTGTTAGCGCTCGTACTTGTTATTGGCTTTCCAAATGCCGCTGAGAGCGCAAGACAGAACGGGTCGTTAGGAATGCGAATACCAACGGTTCTATTGAACGTGAGTGAATAGGAAACAGATTTTTTTGCAGGGAGTACAAGCGTGAGGGGGCCGGGAAGAAACTCTTCAGCAAGACGGTACGCTTCCTCATTCATCTCTGCGTAGTCTTCAAGAGAGTCTATGGATGGAAGCATGATAAGTATGGGCTTCTTCTCATCTCTTCCTTTCAGATCTCTGAGAGCTGCTATAGCATCCTCGTCCGTAGCATCAACACCAAGGCCGTATACCGTATCGGTGGGATACAGAAGAATCTCCCCATTAGAAATGGTTTCAAGAGCTTTTTGTACAAGCTCGTCCTGTGTTTGGTTCTGGCCAGAAAGCTGTTCCATGTCTTGATATGGTACCTATAATTGCGGTATAGTGCGAACGTTATGGGCGGTTAGCTCAGTTGGTAGAGCATCTCATTGACGTTGAGAGGGTCACAGGTTCGAATCCTGTATCGCCCACCCACATTAAATCCCAAGGAGTAATTTCCTTGGGATTTTAATCTTCCAAGAATCCACCCGCTTGATGGTTCCAGAGGTCTGCATACAGGCCTCCTTTTGCAATAAGTTCCTCATGCGTTCCGTCTTCAACAATCTCTCCCTTGTCAAAGATAATGAGACGGTCCATGGCACGCAGTGTTGAGAGTCGGTGTGCAATAGCAATAACGGTGCGCCCCTCCATAAGCGCAAGAAGTGCTTTCTGAACAAGCACTTCGCTTTCGCTATCGAGTGCACTCGTCGCCTCATCAAGCAAGAGAATGCGCGCATCCTTAAGCAAAGCTCGCGCAATAGCTACGCGCTGTCGCTGTCCTCCTGAGAGCTTTACGCCGCGCTCGCCTACCGTTGTGTCATATCCTTGCGGAAGCGTTTCAATAAACTCATGGGCTTGTGCCTGGAGTGCTGCGTGCACTACCTCCTCCCGTGTAGCGTCTGCTTTGCCATACGCAATATTCTCTCTAATACTCCTATGAAAGAGTGCTGGCTCCTGCGGAACAACTGCAACAGCAGCACGCAGACTTTCCTTTGTTACGCTCGTTATGTCCTGCCCGTCTATGAGAATCTTTCCTGCAGAGAGATCATAGTGTCTGAGCAACAACTTCATAAGTGTTGATTTTCCTGCTCCACTTCTTCCAATAACTCCTACCTTCTGTCCTTCGGGAATATGGAGGTTTAAATTAGCAAAGACTGGTCCTGCACCGTATTCAAAGGACACGTTTTCAAGAGTAAGTGAGCCTTTCGTAATGGGAAGCGGCGTAGCTGTATCAATGTCTGCAACGTCATGCTCCTCAGTTATTTCTGTAAGACTGTCTTTGAGCGTTCCCCAGCTCTCAGCAAAGCTATTGAACTGGCTTCCGATAAACGTTAGTTGGTCTTCAAGCAATGCAACCATAGTAAGAAACAGAATCACGTCTCCGGCTGTGATAATTCCCTGCGTTGCAAGATATACAGAAACCAAGAGCATTCCTCCTGTAAATAGTGCCTGTATAAAGTTGTTACTGACGAGCACCCACTCGCTGAAGCGCCAATTGCGCATGCCAAATTCTCTTCGTATGTTTATGAGCTCCTTAATACGAAGAAGCTCAAAGGGAGTACGTGCATACTCATGCACGGCAGTAATATTTGTTATGAGGTCAACGGATGCACCGTTTAGTTTTGTCTCAGAAGCCTGTGCTTCAACTGAAAGCGGCACACGCTTGCGCGCCAAATAAATATTTAAGGGCGTAATGAAGGCAAACAATCCAAGCAAAATAAAGCCAACGATAGGGCTCGTTGCAAATACAATAATGAAACTCGCCGTAACTGAGATAAAGAATGCCAAGAACTGCCACAGCCACGCTTCAGTGAAGTCCCGCAGACTGTCTCCTGCCTGCTTTATTTTGTTTGAGAGCGATCCTGCAAACCGGTCAGAGAAATATTGGTGACTATGACGCGTTAGATATGACGTAAGGGCTGCGCGACCCGTCGCTCGTACTCCTGTTGCCCAGTGCATACCTGAGAATCCACTGCCGCGCCAAAGCAGATTGCTTGCAAGAGAAATTATAAGAAAGGCAATAACTGCGCTCCAGAGAGTGTCGTAGGTACCTGTTGTAGTGAGCGTAGTCGCTGTGTCTACAATGACCTTATATATGTACGGGATGAATGCTCGCGCAATACTTGCGAGCACCACAAAGAATGTAGCGAGTACCGCCACACGCCAGTGCGGTTTTGAAGTAAATAGGAAAAACCGCAACGGGTTAGTTGTTTGTGGTATATCGTCTCGCCAGATACTTCTCATATGAGAGACAGTATACCGCGAAGCATGAAGCTTTCATTGCGTGGTACTCTTTTCGAATGAATCCCATTGTCTTAGTAGGCTCACTCGCCTACGACCGCATTATGCAGTTTTCTGGCTCTTTCGGAGACCATTTTCTGCCTGAAAAGCTTCATCAACTGAGCGTAAGTTTTTTGATTGATTCTATAACTCAGGAATTCGGAGGTACTGCAGGAAACATTGCATACAATCTTTCCCTGCTCGGACTAAAAGCAGACATCGTATCAACTCTCGGTACTGACAGAGATGCATACCTAGAACATCTCCATGCCCACGGAGTTTCGTCAGAAACGATTGTGTTGAACGATGAATTCCTTACAGCAGGTGCCTACATTATTTCAGACACGCACAGCAACCAGATAACCCCATTTGCCCCCGGAGCAGGTGGGCTTCCCTATGCAAAGGAACTTGATCTTGCAGAAAGACAGGTAGTGCTCATCTCTCCTACAAACATTTCTGACATGACTTCCTTTGTTGAGCGCAGTACTGAAGCATCTGTTCCATGCTTCTTTGATCCAGGGCAACAGACACCGGCATTCACGCAAGAACAGATGCAGCGCGCAATTGAGTCTTCTGAGGCGCTCTTTGTTAACGATTATGAATTAGCACTTGTGCTTGAGAAAACTGGCTGGAAAGAGGAAGACATTCTTGAGAGGGTTTCTTTCCTTGTTGTTACGCTCGGAGAGAAAGGTGCGCGTATTCAGACAAAAGAGGAGGCTATTCATATTCCCGCCGTATCTGCTTCTGCTGTTGATCCAACAGGGGCAGGCGACGCATTCCGCGCAGGATTCCTAGCGGGGTACGAAAAAGGCCTTACGCTTAAACAATGCGGAATGCTTGGCGCTACGCTTGCAGCATACGCTGTTGAATCTCATGGAGGGCAGCACCACACGGCAACGCGCGAGGAGCTCGCTCAACGCTTTACTGCCTCCTATGGCGAAGCGTGGCCTCTCTAGCGTATACTGGCTCTATATATGGACTACGACATTAAAGACATCAGCCTCGCTGATGCAGGAAAGAAGCGTATTGATTGGGCTGAGAGAGACATGCCTGCACTTCGTGCAGTATCTGAGAAGTTTGCCAAGGAGCAACCATTTAAAGGACAGACTGTTGTTGCGTGTATGCACGTCACAGCTGAGACGGCTAACCTTATGCGAGCCCTTAAAAAAGGAGGGGCCTCCGTATCTTTATGTGCATCTAATCCGCTCTCAACTCAAGACGATGTTGCGGCGAGTCTCGTTGCGCATGACGAGATTCCTGTATTTGCTATTAAAGGAGAGAGCAACGAGGTTTTCTTTGAACACTTGAATGCAATTATTGCGAAGAGTCCAGACCTCACCATGGACGACGGTGCTGATCTCGTCTCTACAATTCATCAGTCCTATCCTGAGCTCCTTAAGACTATTAAGGGAGGAACGGAAGAAACTACAACAGGAGTTATTCGCCTGCGCGCCATGAGCAAGGACGGGGCACTGAAGATGCCTATCGTTGCAGTGAACGACGCAAAGACAAAGAACATGTTTGATAACCGGTACGGTACTGGTCAATCAACTCTAGACGGAATTATCCGCGCTACAGATATTCTCCTTGCGGGCAAAACCGTAGTTGTTGCTGGATACGGCTGGTGTGGTCGCGGCCTCGCAACGCGCTCCCGCGGCATGGGCGCTGAAGTTATTGTTACGGAGATTGACCCTGTGAAAGCACTTGAAGCTGCCATGGACGGGTTCCGCGTAATGCCCATGCAAGACGCTGCGAAAGAAGGAGATTTGTTCTGCACCGTTACCGGTAACAAAGATGTGATTACAAAAGATCACTTCCTAGCCATGAAAGACGGAGCTATGGTCTGTAACGCAGGACACTTTGATGTGGAGATTAACATCAATGATCTTAAGTCTGTTGCTGAGACTGAAACTAAGGGCGTGCGCAACTTTGTAGACGAGTACGTAATCAAAGGAAAGCGTGTGTACCTTCTTGCAGAAGGAAGACTTGTTAACCTTGCTGCCGCTGAAGGACACCCTGCTTCAGTTATGGACATGAGTTTTGCTACTCAGGCTCTCGCCTGTGAATGGATGGCAACTCAAGAGACTACCCTTTCTCCAAACGTATACGATGTTCCGGAAGAGATTGAGAACTCAATAGCGCTTGTGAAGCTTGAGTCTATGCAAGTTAAGATAGACACCCTTACACCAGAGCAAACTGCATACCTTACGAGCTGGCAGGAAGGTACATAGGTGTATGCGTACGATTGTCTTTTATCACGGACACTGCCCTGACGGATTCGGGGGAGCGTACAGTGCCTGGAAGAAGTTTGGAGACGCTGCTGAGTATGTTGGCTTAAAGCATGGATCATTGCCCGAGGAAGACGTTACAGGAGCAGATGTGTACTTCATAGACTTCTCCTACCCTCAGGAGATTATGGATTCCTTTGTTGAGAAGGCTGCATCAGTTACCGTGCTCGACCACCATGAAGGCGTTGCAGATATTGTGAAGAGCATGCCGTCGTATGTCTTTGACGCGAGCCGCTCTGGTGCAACTATTGCATGGAGTTTCTTTCATCCAGACGAGAAGACTCCTACGCTTCTCACACACATTGAAGACGACGACTTATTTAAGTTTGCGCTTCCAGACACCCGCCCACTTCTCTCCTATCTTGAAGTGCGTCCTTTTGAATTCCCTTTATGGGATGAGATTGCGCAGATACTAGACGATCCAGAGCAAAGCGAAGAGCTTTTCTCTAAGGCACGCGTGTACGCAGAATACTTTGAGCTTCTTGCAGGAGTTGCTGCAGACCAAGCAAAACTTGTTTCATTTGAAGGATACGAGTGCTATTTCGGAACGGCGCATCCTATTAAACCAATGAAGTCTTTAGTTGGAAATTTGCTGGCTAAAAAGAAAGGGCCGCTTTCGCTAACGGTAACCGCGCACCCAAGCGGATACGGTGTATCTATTCGAGGAGACGGAACCGTTGATGTCGCTAAGATTGCACAGAAGTATGGAGGCAACGGGCATCCTAACTCTGCAGGATTCCTCATTCCTCGTGAGGGACCATTCCCGTGGGAAAAGATTGATGAAACTCCTCTCAATTGAAACATCCTGTGACGAGACTGCAGTCTCAGTACTAAACGCTGAAGGCGCAGCAGATTCTTCAAGGTTCCGCATTCTGGGTAATGCGCTCCTGTCTCAGATTGATATACACAGAGAATACGGAGGGGTGTTCCCAGCGCTCGCCAAAAGAGAGCATGCAAAGAATCTTGTTCCCCTCTTGCATGAGGCACTTACGCAAGCTGCACTTCTTACTACTTCTGAAGCTGCGCTGTCTGAAGCTGATAGAGAAAAACTGTCAGAGCTTCTTGTTCGCGAGCCTGAGCTTTTAGCTGCACTCACTTCTTTCTTTGAAGCAAATGGGTCTCCTGCAATTGATGCTATTTGTGTGACGCATGGTCCAGGACTTGCTCCTGCGCTATGGGTTGGTGTTAATTTTGCTCGTGCACTTTCTCTTATATGGAACATCCCTGTTATAGGTGTTAACCACATGGAGGGGCATCTCCTTTCTGCACTCGTTCAAAAAGAGGAGGAAGAGTTTGTGCTTTCAGGAGTTCAGAAGCCTGCTCTGGCCTTACTTATATCTGGAGGACATACAGAGATTGTTTGTATGAAAGATTGGCTCTCATACAAACTTGTTGGACACACCAGAGACGACGCCGTTGGCGAAGCATACGACAAAGTTGCCCGCATGCTTGAGTTGCCGTACCCGGGAGGACCTGAAGTCTCTCGGCTTGCTGAGGAAGCGAGAGAACAAGGTATTGCGTCTCCTGTTGTCTTGCCCCGCCCCATGATTAACGACACCCACGAGGACTTCTCATTCTCAGGACTTAAGACGGCTGTCTTGTATTTCCTTAAAGCACATC
>JAHJZL010000024.1 GCA_018826405.1 Patescibacteria group bacterium | reverse complement strand
TGCTGACCACCTTAAAACGTATTCACTCAAACTTGCCAAGAACACTCTTGCAAGCGTAATGTCGCCTTACTTCGGTAAGTCCGACTTTGCGTTCGCGTACGCCAAGACGGCTTAACGCCTCTTCGCCTATGCGACGTTCATATCTCTAGGTTCTCGTAGCTAGTGATATGGGCGGAATTCTCTACGAGATCGGTATCAAGAGCCTCCCTGCTCTTGGCTTAAAAGACGGGATTAGGTAGGAGCGTTTTTGCTAGCGTTCTTATGCTCCTACTGAAACGAAAACGTTAGCTACGCGTCGTAGACTCGCTCTTAAAGCAGGGTTCGGACCGGAGTTCAACTCTCCGCACCTCCACCTAATTTCACAAAAGGACCCAAAGGGTCCTTTTGTGTTTATTTGTTACTCTGCATGCGCTACCATTACACCCATGGCAGAACACCGCATCTACACAATGAGCTTCGGAAGTGTGTACCCTCTGTATGTTGCTAAGGCAGAAAAGAAGGAATGCACTAAAAAGGAAGTTGATGAGATCATCCGCTGGCTCACGGGATACACCCAGAAGGAATTGAATACGATTGTGAAAGACCAGACCGATTTTAAGACGTTCTTTGCAAAAGCACCGCGCCTTAATCCAGACCGAAAAAAAATAACGGGAGTTGTGTGTGGTATTCGCGTTGAAGACATCAAAGAAAAAACCATGCGAGAGATCCGCTACTTGGATAAACTCATAGACGAGCTTGCTAAAGGAAAATCAATGGAGAAGATTATGCGTAAGGCATAATACTTTTAAATAACCTTTTTACCGTATGAAAACCTACACTGGCGGATGCCATTGCAAGAGTGTTCGCTACGAAGCAGACATTGAGGAGCTAAAAGACGTTATTTCCTGTAACTGCTCCCTCTGCTCCAAGCGCGGATGGCTGCTAACCTTTGTGTCCACGTCCTCTTTTAGACTACTTTCTGGAAAAGACAGCCTCACCACGTACCACTTCAACAAGAATCTTATTGATCACTTGTTCTGCAAGACCTGTGGAACTGCCTCATACGGAATTGGGAAAGACCCAGCCGGGAACGAGATGGTCGCCATTAATGTGCGCTGCCTGGACGATGTAGATCTCAGTGCTCTAACCGTTAGCGAGTTTAACGGGAAGGATATCTAAGAGTCTTGCTCGTGCGGAGTAACTTCTTCTTGAGCCATTCCCCTCAGCATTCTTTCAAAGGCTTCTTTCGGCATTCCCTTAAGAACACCCTCTTCCGTAGGAGGTATGCCTAAAACAACAGGTATTTCCTGAAGGTCCAACAAGCCAACAATCTGTGGATCTGAATAATCAATTCCCGTGGTAATCCCGCTCCAGCGGTCTCCCATAATAATGAGTGCTTCCTCTGCGAGTTCTTCGCATCGCCTCTGTAACTCCTCAGGAGTATTTCTTGAATAGGCATACAGTACATTGGACTGTAGGCGCATTGCTGTTGGAACTATATCAATATCTTCTCCCTTTCCCGGAGCTCGCGCTGCCATTCCAGTTGCAACTAGAATGAGAGGACGAGGATTTCCTACATCCATGGTGTTTTCAAGCTCGTCCCTCCTCTTATTAAACTTTGGATGCATCTCAACAAGCTCCTTCATATCCGCATACGAATCGTCATGTCTTCTTTTCTGTGTTGCGAGATGCACAAAGAAATCAACAAGCCCCTCTTTTGCTTGCTCTCGTGTTTCTGGCTTCTGGAGATAGGTATTCTTGCGATTGTCTCCCCAATCCTCTACTTTCAAAACAACTGTATCAAATCCGCATACTAATGCGTCTGCAGGGGCACCATTTGCGATTGCGTACTTAACTTTTGTGCGTGCAACGAGGGCCGCAACCATTTCATCAGTCCTGCCCTTCCCGTCTTCATATCGCCCGAAGAACTCGCTCTCCTCCATTTCTGGAGCTGGAATTGCTGAAACGTCTTTCATTCCCAAAGATTTCAGTTGCTCTAGCTTGTATGAAGAGCCCGAGGCGAGCACAACGGGCCCCTCTTTCCATGAAGCGATCTTCTTCTCAATCGCATGAGAAATACTTTCAGTAGACGATTGCGGGATGCCTTCCATCGTTCAATTCTAGCATTTCAAGAAACCGCCCCTAGAGGCGGTTTCTTGTTACGCTTCAACTTCAGTTGTAAATCCTCCGTACGCGAAGCGCTTCATATCAAATGGCATCGGCATATCTGTGCCTGCGTACTTCTCGTCAAAATACGCCATTACCTTCTTGTTAATAGCATTCCGCTCTGCGCGTGACTTAAACACTATGAAAGAAAACCACACCTCTTCGTTCTCTTTCGTCTTCGCCATCTTAGGGAACGTCATAACTACATGCTTCGGGCTCATGTCATTCGCACGACATTCCTTATACTCCAAAGCTCCAAACTTCTTCCATACAAGTGCAGCTTCCTTCGCAATCTTCTTATATACTGCTTTCTTTTCTTTCGGCACAGAGAGCACAAATCCATCTACATAGGTAGCCATACGTGAAAGTTTTAAGAATAAGTACTTTTAGTTTAGCAAGCTTGCCGAAGCTTTACTGCTCAATCTTACCCGCCCGTGTCTGATGCTTACGCTCCATTTTCTGGAATGCACGCATATCCCCTCCACGAATACGTCGGTTAATAAAACTTATGTCTGCAAACTTAATAACATCTCGCTCTGCTTTCTCAACCGTACACAGGAGCGAAATCAATTCGTAGTACTTACTTCTCGTATCCATCGGCGAACGAGACAGTTCTTGGATACGTTCAATAACTCTCACGAAGACAACATTTGGTGCATCGTGGGATGTTTTGCTCTTCTCCCATCCCTCATGAAAGGTCATCCATCTGTCTTCTCCATTCTCTAAGTAGTGCACCCGCTTCCCCTGCTCAAAAGAGTTAAGTAGTGAATACAGCCAACTAGAGATGTTCTCTGCATCAATAAGTCCTGAGAGCCAATAGTCAAACTGGTCGCTCTTAAGTCCAAAGTACCTACGATAGTATCCATGCGCTTGATACTTGTTTTGGATTAAGCCCTTATCCCGTGCGATTGCGTCGTACCGGTTAATACAGTGCATAACCACATCGGCAATTTTATTCTTGCGGTTGATCTTTGCTGCTGCGTGTCCTGCGAAGTACGCAAGTATAAGCGTGACAATCCCAAGCAAGTTGTCTAAGAGGTACGCACCAAGTGCAGAGCCAAATTCATTCATATTAGGGAGAAGTATACCCTTTTGTTGACTGTATGTTGTCCAAGGAGTACAACAAGTCCGTGACCGATTAGGGAGGTTAGTGTGAAAAGGTCTGTAAAGAGGAGACTGGAAGAACATGGGACCTATCCCAAAGTCTCCAGATACGCCAGGAAACTGGCCAGACGCGAGGCAGGGCTAGGACTGGAAGACCAGGGCACGGAACCCCAAATACTAGAAGGTGTCGTGGTGTCGCTACATTTCCTAGGGGGTTACGTAATCCTCGAAGTTGAGCAGGCGGCGGCGATATACCTTACGTTGAAACGCCTGCGTAAATATCATGAAGTTCACGTTGTTCCCGTAGAACTTGGGGACTTGATCTCGTGCGAAATTGTCTTTAACGACAAGCATCAAAAATACACGGCAACTCGCGTTATTTCGCATAAATCCTGCTGAGCAATCGGCGGGATTTTTTCTTATCCCAAACACAAAGAGCCGCAGAACGCGGCTCTTTGTGTATCTTCGCTGATGAAACTATGCGCGGCGAATCATTTTCACGATTGCAAGCAGTACAACTGCACCGAATATTGCAACGATGAAACTGTAGAGATTGAATCCATCAACTCCTCCCTCTCCGAAGAAGTTCATAATCCATCCTCCAAGTACTGCTCCTACGATACCAACAACAATGTCGAGCAGAAGTCCCTGCTGTCCATTGGTTTTCATGATCATAGACGCGATCCAACCAGCTAGTGCTCCGAAGATAATCCAAATAAGAAGTGCCATACGAATGAATGTATTAGTGAATAACTATTGAGCAGGTGCGCCCTCCCCTCCACCTACGTCAGGCGTAGGGATCTCGACATTAACTTGTGTTGGAGCTGGAGATCCTCCCTGGTTCGCAAAGCCTGGCCATACGAAGATTGCAATGAGAACAACAGCAATAATAAGTACGCCTGCAACAATCCATCCTCCTGCACCACCTCCGGAGTCTGAATTAGGGTTATTAACGATTGTGGCCATGTGGATATGCGTTATGAAGTAATACGAAAATACTACACAAGCAGGCCTGAAGTGTTCATGAAGCACTATTTCTGAGTGCTATGCTTAAACATATTATTTGAGGACGTTAATATCTTTATATGAAAAGTAAAATCTTACTCATTGTCGTAGTTATTGTGCTTCTCGGAGCATTTGCGTGGTACTGGAACAACGCAAAAGAAGTTGAAGCATCTCTTGTCTCTGATGAGAATGCAGTATTAGTGTCAGATCAGCAGCCTGCTGACGAGACCGTAGTTACCTACGCAAAGCTTTCTAAGCCTGGATACGTTGTTGTGTACTCAGCAGACACTGATGGGAACAAAAGCGTGCTCGGTACTAGCGAACTTATGTCAGCGGGAGAGCACCGCAATGTACATGTTAAACACCGCAACGGTGCAATCTCAGCAGGCGGGAGCATTTCTGCTGCAATCGTTGCTGACAACGGAGACGGCTCTTTCTCTGAAGAGAGTGACACCGATGTAGCTGCTGAAGACGACGCCATGATCTCAGAAGATGCAGATCTTGATCTAAGCATCTCAGACGAAGATCTTGCTGCACTTCTTGAAGACGCTGGATACGATCTTAGTGCTGAAACAGAAACTGCTGTAGAGGAAGAAATGATGGAGGAAGACACGCAGCCAATAAACGAAGAGGAAATGGAACAAGCCACGGGCGCTACTATTGAGGTAGAGGCTATCGTTTCCCCTGAGGAAGAGACTCCTTCAGAGGAGCCTGGCGCATAACTCACTCTATCGCTTCGTAAAGGCCCTGAGCAATCAGGGCCTTTACGTATTCATGAACCATTCACCCAAAAGGTGTACAATACTCCCTACTAGCACTTAAACTTTAGGACATGAACACTAAGAAACAGCTTACTCTCGCCTGGACCGTTGCCGGCATTCTTGCCGTATTGCTCATAATTTCCCTCTTTGCGCTCCTCAACCCTAAGAAGGATCTTGGTACGGTGCTTCAGGAAGGAAAAGAAGACATAACAACTCAGCGTGCGCGTATTGCTGAAGTGTGTTCAGGCCCTAATGCAGGCAGCAAATCAGACTGCCAGGACGAGCTCGATGCTCTCTCACAGCTTCTCCGGGACTTCAGCGCAGATATCAACAAGGCAACAAGCACTCCGGCTCAATAGCCCTATTTGGAAACACCCTCCTCGCAACTCTGCGAGGAGGGTGTTTTTAGAAAATATCCTTATGCAGCCTTGTTTATTGGGTATTTAAGTGCTAAAATATAGGAACGAAACTGCTTTGAGTACCAATTCTGAACGTATACGCATAAATAAAGAGATCAAGGCACGCGAATTGCGTGTTATTGGCGCCCAGGGAGAAAACCTGGGTGTTATCTCTACGGAAGAGGCCCTAAAACGCGCTCAAGAGCTCACTTTGGACCTTATTGAGATCTCTCCGAATGCCGTGCCGCCCGTTGCTAAAATAATGGATTATGGTAAATTCGAATACGAGAGAAGCAAACGAGAGAGTGCTGCCAGGGCCAAGGTAAAGGTTTCCGAAACCAAGGAGGTCCAGATCAAGGTGGGTACTGGAGAGAACGACATGCGACTCAAGGCGAAGAAGGCAGCCGAATGGCTTGCTGACGGACACCGAGTACGCGTCGAGCTCTTCCTCAAAGGCCGATACAAGGGGATGGAAGAAACATTCCTCAAAACCCGGCTTGAGAAGTTTGTGCTCCTCATTCCCTACCCATACAAGATAGCTGAGCCAATCGCTCGCGCTCCGAAAGGGTTTGCAGGAATTATTGAACGCGACACCAAGGCAATTGCGGAGGCCGCCAAAAGACCGCAGCAGACAACACCCGAACCACCTACCCATGAAAACGAATAAGTCATACACAAAGCGCATTAAGGTGACCCGTAACGGGAAGCTTGTCGCACGTAAGCCTGGCCAGGACCACTTCAATGCAAAAGAGCGTGGACGCACAAAGACTGTAAAGCGCGCTGCGCACATGATTACAGTTCCTAAGCGTATTGTTCGCCAGTTCTTGAGCAAGACGACCAAATAAATTTCAGTAAATTAACATTGTATGGCACGAGTAAAAGGAGGAGTTGCATCAGCAAAGCGTCGCAAGAATATTCTCTTGCGAGCTAAGGGGTATCGCCATGGACGCTCAACAAAGGTACGTCTTGCTAAGGAGTCTTTGGTGCACGCTGGAAAGAATGCGTTTAATCACCGCCGCGACAAGAAGACTGACTTCCGTCAGCTTTGGATCGTACGCCTAAACGCTGCTATTCGTGATCTTGGATTCAAGTCTTACAGCACATTCATCGCAGCTAAAGCTAAGGCGAATGTAGACCTAGACCGCAAAGTACTTGCAACACTTGCAGCTACAGAACCTGAGGTATTCGCGCGCGTCGCAAAGCAGATTCAGGGGTAATAACTCCTACGAAGCAGAAAAGGCCCCGTCTATGGGGCCTTTTCTTTTTGCACACCTTCCTTAGTTATATTCCACACCTCTCCCTGAGAGGGAATAATAGCCTTGGCCCCCAAGTAGTCATGGATTCTCTGCGCAAGGAAGCGCTGGCTTGAAGGCTCCCCTATTGAAACAAAGATTGCCTTGGCACGTGGAAGCGTTCCTTCTGCAAACTTAAGTAGTCCGTCACGGTCTGCATGCGCAGACCAACTCGTAAGTGTTTCTATCTTCGCTCTAACCTTAACCTCTCGTCCATCAAGCTTAACTTTCGGAGCACCGTCCTGAAGCAGTCTACCCGGGCTTCCTGGTGCCTGGTATCCAACAATAAAGAGAGTTGTTGTAGGGTCCGGTAAATACTTCGTCTCCCATTTCCCAATACGTCCCCCATGACTCATACCAGCACCTGCAATTATGAGTTTTGGAGAAGGAGCGCTTAGAATTGTTTCTGAATCTTCTCTTGAAGGTGTCATAGAGAGAAACGGGAATCTAAAGATAGAGTGTTCTTTCTTTGTCTCTTCTTGCGCTTCTTTGTTAAAGTACTCCCCTGCCCATTTCTCATACACACCCGTAACTGAGATGGCGAGTGGAGAGTCTAGGAATACCGGAATCTTTGGAAGCTTTCCTGCCTCCATCAAGTTAGAGAGCTCGTACAGCATGAGCTGCGTACGCTCCATAGAGAAGGCTGGCATAAGGATTGTGCCGCCTCTCTCAATTGCGCGCTTCATGGCGTCTCTGAGGCGAGGAATACGCTCTGCGAGGTGTTCGTGCTGCCGGTCTCCGTATACGGCTTCCATAATAACGGCATCAGCATCAGGAACGAGTTCAAAGTCTGCAAGGTATGGATTCGGAGAGTTTCCAATGTCTCCTGAACACACAAGACTGGTGCCGTCCGAGTCCTTAATACGCACACTAGCGGCTCCGAGAATATGTCCCGTGTCTCGCAAGTATATTGAAAGCCCTGGAGCCACCTCTTTCTCTTCGTGATAATCAACCGTAACAACCTGCTCCATAAAAGCAGTGGCGTCTTGTTCTGAATAGAG
>JAHJZL010000023.1 GCA_018826405.1 Patescibacteria group bacterium | reverse complement strand
CCCACATTCCCTGGAAGCGTCCACGGAGTTGTTGTCCAAGCAAGCAAGTACGTGCCTGGCTCATCAACGAGCTCAAACTTTGCAGTTATGGAAAGATCCTTTACGTCTGCGTAGCCCTGAGCTAGTTCGTGTGACGAGAGAGCTGTCCCACAACGCGCGCACCACGGCACCACTTTGTAATCTTTAAACAGACGTCCGTCATCAGAGACTTTTTTCATGATGTGCCACACGGACTCCATAAAAGGAGCGTTGAACGTGAAGTACGCTTTCTCTTGATCTACCCAATAGCCAATGCGCTTAGTGAAGCGATCCCATTCCTCAATATAGGCGAGCACACTCTCCCGACACTTCTTGTTAAATTCTGCGATTCCATACCCCTCAATATCTTTCTTTCCTGAAAAGCCGAGCTGTTTTTCAACTTCAAGCTCAACAGGCAACCCGTGCGTATCCCATCCAGCACGTCTTGGTACTGAATACCCGCGCATAGTTTTGTAGCGCGGTACTGCGTCCTTAAAGGAACGAGACTCCATGTGGTGCACACCCGGGCGTCCATTAGCTGTTGGCGGACCTTCATAAAATACGAAGGTTCCCTTTGGAGCTGGCTTCTTGAGAGATTTCTCAAATATCTTCTCTCGCTCCCAAAAAGCGAGTATCTCCTCCTCCCGCTTTACTGCCTCTGTTTTTTCAGTATCCGCCATAGTCTCTGTATCCTAGCGTTTTGCGCATAAAAATGAAAACGGCCAGCGCTGAAAGCGACTGGCCGTGGGTAAAGATCGTTACTGGTATTCGTTCAGGCCGGAACCGGCGCGGCGTCCAGAGACTGGATGTAGCGCAGGACATAGGCCTTCAGCCGACGCCCGTTGGTCTGCAAATAGACCTTCAGATCGGCGGCGACGCGATGCAGGTCCTTGAACCCGTAGCGCCACTCAAAGGCCTTGCGAAAAAGCGCGATGTCGCGCAGGCCCAGCTCCTTGCAGGTCCGCTGGACCACGTCCACCTTCTGGCGAGTTTTCCGGTAGTGCTTTCCGCGACGGGCGCGGTACGAAGTGTTCTTACGCACTAAGCTTCCTCCAGGTAACAGGCTCCAAAATAGAGCCACTCGGACACCCTACCGTCAATAGCGCTCTCACGCAACAAGAGTTATCTACATCTTCTCTGGAACAGGGATTCCAAGAAGATTCAGTCCTTCTTCCATAGTCCGCACGAATGCAGCTGCCACAACGAGCTTGTATGCCTCATGAGCTCCGCCTCTGATGCGCTCTTGTGCATAAAATGAATTCCACTCGCCCGCAATATGTGTAAGGTACTGAGTTATCTGATGCGGTGCCCGCAACACCTCTGCCTTACGCACAACTTCTGGGAATCTGATAATCAGACGCTCAAGGGTGTATGGATTTTCAGGCGCATCACCTGCATCAGCCTCTACTGTGCTCTGTGCAATAACAGATTTTGCACGCACGAGCGCGTACTGCAGATACGGACCCGAATCTCCTTCAAGCGAAAGAGACTTCTCGGGATCAAATACTATGTCCCCTCCTGGGGCCTGTCGCAGGATCATGTACTTAACAGCAGCAACAGCTACTTGCTCTGCAACGAGAGGATCTGCATTCTTCTCGCTTGCTGAGTTCACCATGTCAGCGAGAAGTTCTGATGCAGTAATGATATTGCCCTTACGGGAAGACATTTTGCCGCTCGTAAGACGCAGCAATCCGTGTGGCACGTGTGTCGTTTTCTTTGCAACAAGCGGCGCGATCTCTTCAAGTGCAGCGAGAACAACTTCAAAGTGACCCACCTGCTCACGTGCTGTAATAATAATTACCTCATCTGTTGGGCAGTGTTCTTCTTTTAAGAATGCGAGTCCTACGTCCTTAGTCTCATAGGTTGGCGTTCCTCTGGAAGTTATAAAGACGAGCGTATGCAATCCCTTCTTCTCTCCGCGATAAATAATTGCTCCGTCGCTTTCTTCAAAGACTCCGCGCAGAACTCCGTCACGCACAACTGAAATACCGCCTTCTGTGGTGTCGCTGTCATAAAAAATGTAATCGAAGTGTGTTCCCAAGATGCTAAAGATACGAGAGAACTCTTCCATTGAAACCTCCCTTCCCTTCCGCCAAAGCGCGAGAATCTCACGATCTTCTGCAGACAGAGTTTCTGGAGAGAGTTGCGCAGCAACAATGTCATAGATACGAGTGTTAAGAGCATCAATCTCTTCCTTTGCTTCAGGACTGAGTTCATACGCATTAGATCCTTGCACATACGCCTGGCCAATTTCTGAAGCATTCCCAATGTCTGAAACTCCCTTCTTTCTAAGTGCCCAGAGCGCCTTTGCTACGTGAGGACCGACATCTCCTCCAAACGTATCGCGAATTACATGTGCGCCAGATGCTTGCAGGACTCGAGACAGTGCTTCACCTACAACATTGCTCATGAGGTGTCCGATGTGGATCTCCTTAAATGGGTTTGGGTTTGAGTACTCAATCATCACGCTCTTCCCGCTGTTGTATGCGTGTGCGCCCCATCCCTCTATCGTGCT
>JAHJZL010000022.1 GCA_018826405.1 Patescibacteria group bacterium | reverse complement strand
TGGCACGCGTTATTGCTACGTAGAAAAGTCTGCGCTCGTCCTCAAGCTCTGCGCTTCCGGAAAGAACGTCAGGAAGATGAAAATGCTCCGGGCGAGAACGTGTAGACCAAATGCTCTCCGTTACGCGCGGAATAAAGACTCTCCTAAATTCTCTACCCTTAGCTCCGTGTACTGTCATAACCTTAACCCGGGTGTCATCAGAGAATATACGTCCAGAAAGATTCATTTCTCGCTCCTCATACAACTTAACCAAAGCCAATGCACGAGGAAGTTGTGCTGAGTGTTCGCGTCGTGCTAAATCTTCAAATAGAGACAGGAGAGAGCGCACTGCCCCGAGTCCTTCGGATTGTTGTGGACTTTCGAGAATGGTTTTTAGAATTCCTGAGCGGATTAGTGCGTGCTCCGCAACAACTGCAGGACGCTCAATAGAAGCTTCCCGTGCAAGCTCTTCAATAAGCGTGCCAAGAGCTTCGGCATTATCAACAGAGCTAATCTTTGCTGCTGTAAGGTCTTCTGAAGAGCGCAAAATTTCGAACACTGGTTTTCGTTCTTTCTTTGCATAGTGCATAACCCGCCACGCGTCTGCTGCTGAAAGTGGGAATGCGGGCAGTGTTAATACACCCGACAAGTGTTCGTCTCTAGGCTCAGCAATAGCCAGGAGGAGCCTTAAGAGGGCTAGGACATGTTGATTGTGCAGTGCGTTCCCCTCGCCTTTTGCAGACACTGAGATATCACGTTTTATAAGTGCCTCTGCAATTTCAGAGACATCTCTGTTGCGTCGAACAAGGATTGCAATATCCCCAGGAGCAACACCCTCCGCAATTGCTTCACGAATACCTCTCGCAAGTAGTGCGCTCTCCGCTTCAGGAGAAGGACATACAACAACTGATATTGGTTTAGGCGTGTGTGTCGCGCGCGCATACAGAGCAGCACGGGACAAACGAGTATCGGGAGACTTCTCAATGAGTGAGAGCGCGGAGTCCAAAATAGTTTGCGTTGAACGGTAATTCTCAACAAGAGCAATTATTTTAGTATCTGCGTATCGCTGTCTGAAGTAATGAACATTGTCCAAATCCGCTCCCTGGAATCTGTAGATTGCCTGCTTCTCATCTCCCACGATAAATATATTTGGGTGCTCGTGGTAATCGCTAATAAGCTCAAGGAGAGCATTCTGAGAGCGGTTTGCGTCTTGATGCTCGTCAGCTAATACATACAGTAAAGATTCTTGAACCTGCCGTAGGAACGACTCGTCTTCCTTAAGCGCCCGAACGACTTCTAGGATAAGGTCATCAAAATCGTAGCGTCTGCGTTTTGTAAGCTCTTCCTCATACGCTCTGTATACAACGAGGAGATCTGCAGTCTTCTCTATCTTCTTCTGGAGCTTTTCAAACTCTCCCTTCATTTTTCCTACGTACTTCCCTTTCTCGTGTACTTTTTCAGGAATTGCATCAAATGCCTTCTGCTCCTCGTCTACGCGTTCCTCAAGCACGTCCAGTGTTACGTGCTCGCGCTTCATAACTGAAATCGCTCGGGCAACTGCGCCATGGTAATACAGTGGATCTCCATAGGGCCGCAGATGCTTCACATCACTCGCAAGCAGAGCCTCATCAAGCATTTCTGCGCGCTCTGCATCCGTTGCAATCTCTGCTCCTACAATACGTGGAAATTGATCTGGGTAGTGCGCTATCAAAGATTCCGCAAATCCATGGAATGTATTGATACGTACCTTCCATGCAGTACTTCCAATAATCTTAGCCAGCCTGCTGCGCATTTCTGCAGCTGCCGCTTCAGTAAATGTGAGAGCTAGAATCGCATCAGGAGGAGTATCTGTTTTCTGCAGTATGTTAGCAATACGCAGGGTGAGAACCTGTGTCTTTCCTGTTCCCGGGCCCGCTATAACAAAGACTGGCCCATCAATAGAGTCCACGGCGAGCTTCTGACCCTCATTAAGAGAGGTATAAGCATCGCTGAAGGCCTTTGGGTCTTTCATAATGACTAGTGTACCTGACTTTTAACTATCTCTGAAAAGTACAAACAAAGCCCGCTTCTGCGGGCTTTGTTTTAGTAACTCTTCAATCTCCTACTCTTATCGTGAGTTCTAATCTTTTCAAGTGCCTTTGCCTCAATCTGACGAATGCGCTCGCGAGTAACACCAAACTCCTTTCCTACCTCTTCAAGTGTGTGATACACACCATCAAGCAACCCATGGCGCATTTCAAGAATCTTTCGCTCTTTAGGGCTTAGGTCCTCAAGAATGTCTCGTACCTGCTCTCCCAAGATTCGCTCTGAAGACTCTTGTACAGGAGACGGGATCTTATCGTCTGCAATAAAGTCTCCTAGCGTTGAACGATCATCATCATCTGAACCAATTGGGTTCTCAAGTGAAAGCGTGTCCTGATTTATCTTCTCAATCTGGTAGATCTTGTCTACTTCAACACCCATCTCAACAGCAATCTCTTCAGGCTGAGCATCGCGACCGAGTACCTGTGAGAGGCGGCGTGATACCTGCTTGTACTTAGCAATGGTCTCAACCATATGCACAGGGATACGAATAGTTCGAGACTGATCCGCTAGTGCGCGTGTTATTGCCTGACGAATCCACCACGTTGCGTAGGTAGAGAACTTAAAGCCTTTGCTCCAATCAAACTTGTCTACAGCCTTAAAGAGACCGAGGTTTCCTTCTTGAATAAGGTCTAGAAGTGTGAGGTCCGGGGAGCGGCCTACGTACTTCTTTGCAATAGATACAACAAGACGAAGGTTTGATCGGGCAAGAATATTACGCGCCTCATCATCTCCTCGTTCAATTCGCTGTGCGAGCTCTCGCTCCTCTGCTGCAGTAAGGAGTGGGTACTGACCAATCTCGCGCAGATAAATCTGAATTGAATCGTACGCCGCTGAATCCCGTCCCTTAATATTGCGTGTTGCAAGATACTGATCTGTAGCATCCTCGAGCATACCTCCTTCAAGAATATCTATGCCCGCAATCGTAAATCGCTCATACAACTCGTCGAGGAACATGATGTCGTCCTCAACATGAGGAAACTCTTTAAGAATTTCACTGTAAGTTATGTATCCGCGCTCCTTTCCTTTCTTAATAAGCATCTCTGCCTTATCAAGCTTTTGTGCAGCTGCCTTTGCTTTTGCTCCCTTTGCAGCAGCACGAACAACATTCTTTATTTGCTCTTTCTTAACGGGTTTCTTTGTTACCGCTTTCTTGGCTGCAACTTTCTTAGCTGGTGCCTTTTTAGCAGCAACTTTCTTTTTAGGTGCAGCTTTTTTAACTGCCTTTTTAGCAGCAACTTTCTTAACTACCTTCTTTGCAGGTTTTTTTGGGGCCATGGAATTGTGAAGAAAAGTGAATAATGGAGAACACTATTTAAAAGTGGCGAGTGCCTGCGCGAGTGAGCGGCATTCTTCACTCGCTTCTTGAATTTCTTTCTTATTTTGGGATGCCTCCGCTACGCGAAGACGCACGGTTGCGTCACCAAGACGCTCCGTGAGGGTTGTTTTCTCAAAAACAGTTATGAGGTCGTCAGCAACCAATTCGTCCGGTGCCTCGCCATAAGCGATTCCTGCCTCGAAAATAACCTGTTCGGGAGGAGGCTCGTCCGGGAACGGTGCGCCGATAATACGAGCGTACGCGTCCTTGAGCCGTTTTGCAAGGGCTGTTTCAGGATAACAAGCAACTAAGGC
>JAHJZL010000001.1 GCA_018826405.1 Patescibacteria group bacterium | reverse complement strand
CTCAGGCATTATCGCTATTGCGCTTAAGGGAGCAGACAAGCTCGTGTCTGCACATTTGGCTGGAGATGGAGACAGCATTTCAATTGTTACCTCAAAGGGACAGAGTATCCGTTTTGATGAGACTGACGTGCGCGCTATGGGACGCACCGCAGCCGGTGTGCGCGGTATGAGTGTTAAGAAGGGAGACAAGATTGTTTCTGCTGAAGTTGTCTCAGGAGCTGATACCAATGCCTCACTTCTCGTTATTATGAACAAGGGATACGGAAAGAAGACTTCCCTTTCTGAGTACAAGATCCAGGGACGGGGCGGTTCAGGTATTAAGACTGCTGACGTTACTCCAAAGACAGGAGAGATCATTGGAGCAAAGGTGCTCTCTGGAGACGCTGAGAAGGAGCAGGAGATTGTTGTTATCTCAAAGAAAGGACAGGTTATCCGCTGTTCTGCTGGAGAGATCCCGTCACTCTCACGTGCAACTCAGGGAGTGCGCATTATGAAGATGCGCGAAGGGGACTCAATAGCTTCTATGGTTGCGCTGTAATTGACTTGAAGTGTTGGTGTGGTAAAAATGGTCCGGGACAAGTCCGGACCATTTTGGTCTTTTAGATAGAAGGATATACGCTTTGACCGACGTCGCCTCTGAAGACCTGATGGTGCACATTCAATGCGCCCTCCAGGAGATTGACCTGGATAGGGTCCCTGCACCTCCGAAGCTTCCTGCAGAAAGTCGCTACACCCGAGTGGGTGGCGCCGTGAGTGATCGCTTGCGTCGTCTGTTCACATACAGAAACGAAGTTTCCAAGGAACAAGTTCATCTGGATAAAGTCGCAAGGGCGCAGGCAGCGGCGTTGTATGGCCCTGATTTCAGTATGAGTACATGTACTGCTGAACGCGTCCTCGAGCTTTTGAAGGAAACAACGCGTATTATGCGGCCCCTGGAAGACAACTCTCGACTCTTGGGCGTGCTCGACATGTTCTTGTGCGAGCAAGCGATCCGGGAATTTCCTGACATATATGAGCGTGTCAGCAACGGCTTCATCCTCAATGAAAACTGGGAAATCGTCTGGACGCTGGACTCTGCAGGCGAGGCCATATTCGTTGAAGTGACCCCGTACGGATTGCGTCGTTCGAGCAGCATGATGTCGCGAATAATCGGCGCAGCTCTCAATTCGCAGCAGGAGCAGCCGCCCGGCTCCACTACGCACTAAACACAAGTCTCCGTACCCGCGGAGACTTTTTATTTGTTGTATACTCCTCACATATGGAAGGATCAACACAACCAAGAGCAGAATCACTTGAGCAGGCACAGGTACGTGAACTAGTTGCCGCGATACACCGTACACTTACGGACGAAGAGATGAAGGTTTTTACAAGCATTGGAGACCCGGCCATCTCAGAAGAGGAGAGGCAGGCACGTATTAGTGCATTTAATGCGCTTCAGGCAGGAGTAGCTGATACAGAAGAGAATCTAGCAGAGCGCGTATATACTGACGTACCCGTTAATTTTTCTGGCAAAGTATTAAAAGTATCTCGCAACATGCGAGGACGAATTTCAATTGCTGAACTCCACTAGTTGACCTTTCTTGTTTTTGTAGTATTGTACTAGAGACGCCGAAATGGGAGTACGCGTCGAGAAAAGAAAGGTTCATTCGATGAACACCCCTGTGGAAACCGCAGAAAAAAGTTCCGTTCCGATGGCCCACGGCCATCGTCGGCATTCCGATCCGGTCACTGGCGAGCTGACCTCACCCGAGGTGCTTCGCACGAAGACCTGGCGCGACGATCCCGATGGCGGTGGCGCCTATCTGGGCAAGAAGGTGTGGTAAGACCACATACGAAAAAATCAGGGCGCGTCCATTTCCCCGGACGCGCCCTTTCTCTTTGTTAATTTCGCATAACTCTTTCTGCTTCCTTGCTATACTTGAAACATGAATTTTAGTGATCCGCGAAGCAATGTCTTGCAACTAGGTTTGCGCGAAGGCATGAAGGTTGGAGATTTGGGTGTTGGCTCTGGGCACTATGCACTCTCAGCTGCGAATATTGTTGGTCCAAGTGGGAAAGTATACGCCGTTGATATACAGGAAGACATTTTGAAACATGTCCGAGACGCAGCACATGAGCGAGGACTCAGAAATATAGAAACAGTCTGGGGAAACTTTGAAAAGCTTGGGGGAACTAAACTACGTGACGCATCTTTAGACGCTGTTATTCTTTCAAACACCCTCTTTCAGCTTGATCATCGAGAGGGAGCTATAGCGGAGATTAAACGCATCCTTACTTCAGGAGGCAGGCTCCTCGTTATTGATTGGGCAGGTGCGTATGGCGGCATGGGGCCGCTTCCGCACTGTGTTGTTTCAGAGCATGTTGCAGAAGAACTCTTTATTACAGGAGGCTTTCATAAAGTAAAAGACTTCAGAGCAGGGCCGCACCATTACTCCATAGTATTTACCGCACCATAGTATGGGAAATCTTAAACCGTTCCAGGTTATTATCATGGCCGTATTTGG
>JAHJZL010000021.1 GCA_018826405.1 Patescibacteria group bacterium | reverse complement strand
TTTCTCGCTAGGCACAATCGGATTCTTAAAGAAGGATCCCGCTGTTCCGCTGACTGCTAAGTCAGGAAACTTTTTGCTGCGTACAGTGCGCACTGCTTCTCCAATTGCAGCAGGACTAGACAAGTCCTCCCCTCGTTCCTTACAGGCAGCCAAGTCTGAATACCCTATGCGTGGAGCTGCTATTTTTGAGAGTGTGAATGCAACCTTAAGAATAACGAGCCACGGCTCATGCTTAAAGCGACTATCTCTGTATCCAAATCCGCAGTCTGCATTCTGTATGTGTTCAATATCCCCTGTTTCTGAATTGAGCACTTCCACCCATGCAACTGTCTCTTTGATCTCTGCACCGTACGCGCCAATATTTTGAACAGGAGCGGCTCCTACAGTTCCAGGAATCCCAGCAAGGTTTTCAATTCCCCACAACCCAAGTTGTGCAGCTTCAGTAACAAGCGCATCCCAAGAAACTCCCGATCCTGCGATAAGCGTAACGTGATCGTCACCTTCTTCAGAAGTAATGCCCTGGATTTGCATACGGAGCACTACACCTTTAAATCCCGAATCAGAAGCGAGCACGTTACTTCCCTGTCCAAGAACTGCAAATGGAAGATGTTTCTCTTGCGCAAAGGAAAGCGCCTCGCGCACTGATGCCTCATCAACGCAATCAATTACATAGCGCGCAGTTCCTCCGGCACGGAGTGTTGTTAGATCACGTAATGGTACGTTTTCTCTAATGCTCATTGTGCAGGAGTAAATATCTGATTCATAAGCGCTTCGCCCTTTGACCTTGTCTCTGGGAAGGTTGCGATAGTTAACATGAGTTCGGTACGTGCAGCTTCAAATTGTCTTGCAGCTGCATATGCCTGCACCAAACGATAGCGTGCATCAGCTGAGCCGTTTGTATTCGCAACCTTTGCTTTAGCAACTGCAATAAGTTCAGGATACTGCTGTGCCTGATAGTACGCATAGAAGATTGTGTCGTTATCAGGTGTTGTGGTTCCAACAGCTTCAAGCAGTAGCTCTTTTCCTGTAGCCACTTCGCCACTCAAGATATCCCCCGCTGCTGCTGTAATAGCGAGTTCTTCAAAAGAAGTATCTAGCTCGTATGCCTTGTGTAGGAGTGCACGTCCCTCTTCTGGTCGTCCGTTTTCAATAAGCAGCAGACCTGTATGGATCATAATGTTTTGCTTCTTTGGTGAAAGCCGCATTGCCTCATTTAGCTGAATTATTGCATTCTCTAAATCATTAGCACTCTCATATGCAATTGCTAGTTGAAGACGAAGACGTGCATCACCTGGTACTCGCTCAACTTCCTTAGCCAATTCTTCAATTGCTCTTGATGCTACAAGTATCTTGAAGTCGTCAGGTGCTGCTTGAGAGGAAGATATTCTCAACGCATACGTTCCAAATTGCTCTCTAATTTCTTGCGATGCGAATGAATTCTCAGCAAGTGCTAACTCAAAATACTCTAGATTCTGAGCAGAGCCTTGTGGGAGCGGAGAGATGGCATAAATGAGATGATTGGCTGCGCGAATACCAGGAACATTCACTGTCCACACAACAATGAGTGCCACGACACAAACTATCGGCCCTGCTACTCCGAGCTGTTGATCCCTGAGCTCTGGGTACGCCTGCAGTCTTTCTATGGGGCGCCCTATTCTTCCGTGTGCGTACGCGAGAATTGCAGCCAGAGGCACATACGTAAACAAGTTATCAAACACCACGAGTGCTTGGATGCCATATGCAGCGAGAACTCCAATAAGAAGAGCGCGCTCAACAGGCGTCTCGCTTCTGCGATATATACTCCACAGCGCGTAAAGAAGTAAGGAAACAAAAAGCAGGAACGCGGGTATGCCTCCAGCAACAAGCCAATCTAGATACGTATTGTGTGCCCTATCAAACCAAGCTTCTTGCCTATACATAGAAGGCTCGTAATACGTATTGAAGACCTGGTTAAAGCCTTCTTGGCCCCACCCAAGCACTGGGCGGTCCATAACTCCCTGGCGAGCCATGTTCCACACGGTAAGACGAGTACTG
This sequence comes from Patescibacteria group bacterium, assembly GCA_018826405.1. Taxonomy (GTDB): domain Bacteria; phylum Patescibacteriota; class Minisyncoccia; order Phycocordibacterales; family Phycocordibacteraceae; genus C7867-001. The sequence goes on along the minus strand of JAHJZL010000021.1, from coordinate 17 downwards.
AGTTCCTTAACTGAAAT
>JAHJZL010000020.1 GCA_018826405.1 Patescibacteria group bacterium | reverse complement strand
GGCTACAGCAAAAGACCCGGTGCTCATAGAGCCGTCCTTAACAATAAGAGTTGCAGACATACCGCGCTTCGGGTCTTGTGAAGACTCAAGAACGTATCCTGTTGCAAGTCCTGAAGGATCAGCAGAAAGCTCTGCAAGATCTGCGGTAAGGAGTACAAGATCGAGTAGCTCAGGCACACCCTCTCCAGATTTTGATGACACTCCTGTAAAGGAGACAGAGCCTCCAAGTCCCTCCAGGTAGATGCCATGCTCAAGTGCTGATACTTTTGCTTTCTCAACATCTGCCCCTGATTTGTCTATCTTTGTGAAGGCAACAACAAAGGGAGTTCCAGCTTCTGTAATTGCTTCAAATGCCTCAAGAGTCTGTGGTTTTACACCTTCCTCAGCAGCAATAACGAGAATAGCTATATCAGCAGCCTGTGCGCCTCGTGCGCGGAGTGCGCGGAACGCTTCGTGTCCTGGTGTATCAAGGAAGGTGATACGGCGGGTCTCTCCTTCGTATTCGTGAGACGCTTCGTACGCTGATACGTGTTGCGTAATACCGCCCGCTTCGTCAGCGGTAACGTTAGTCTTTCGGATATAATCGAGCAGGGAAGACTTTCCGTGGTCGATGTGGCCCATAACGGCCACGATTGGTGGTCGGGTTGTTCGCTCCATAACTGGCCTCAGTAGACCATTTTACTTGCATAAATGCAATGAAGACTGCACGCTGTACCTATGTTTTCTAAAAGACGGACGTATTTAGATTGGGCAGCGAGTGCACCTGTGTCCCCTGAGGCACTGAGCGCATTTACCCAAGGAGCGCTCTTGTGCGGCAATCCCTCGTCCCCGCACACAGAAGGACTTGAGGCTCATGAACTGCTCGAAGATGCGCGCACCAGAATTGCGCGCCTTGCCTCTGTTAAGAAAGAAGCAGTTATCTTTACGTCAGGTGCAACTGAATCAAACGCACTCGCTATACAGGGATTTGTTCAAAAGAAGATCCAGGAAGGTGCAGAACCCTCAGAGCTTCATATCTTGTATTTGCCAACAGCACACGCATCAACGCTTGGAGCCGTTAGTTTTCTGCAGAGCATGGGAGTTTCTTGCGAAGAACTTCCTGTTACAGAGTTTGGAATAGATCTTGAGGGCAGTAAAAAACTGCTCAAGAAAGAGACAGTGTTCGTTGCAGTGGACCTTGTGTGCGGAGAGACGGGTGTGCGGTATCCAGTGCGAGACCTAAAGAGACTCATTGATGCATCAGATTCTTCAGTGCATCTGCATGTGGACGCGAGCCAAGCTCCTCTTGAAGAATCTATTGAACTAACTCGTCTTGGTGCTGATTCCCTTTCCTTGGACGCGCAAAAGGTTGGAGGAGTTCGCGGCATGGGTGTGCTAATTGTGTCGCGTGTCCATAGACTTGCTCCGCTTGTGCGTGGAGGAGGGCAAGAGCAGGGTTTGCGCCCCGGAACTGAATCCCCTGCGCTTGCAGACAGTTTTGCAACTGCACTTGAGTTGTGTAACTGGAAAGAGTTTGCAGAGCGCGCACAAACTCAAAGAAAAATGCTTCTTAAAGAACTAAAAGGAGAAATTCCTGAATTGGTATGTAACGAAGGGAAGGAGCAAGCAGCGCATATTCTAAATGTTTCTATTCCCGGACTTGATACGGATTATATTGTTGCGCTTATGGACGAGGCAGGAATTGCGCTCTCAACTAAGAGCGCCTGCGAAACAGATGCGCTTGGCTCACGAGTAATAGAGCGCTTCACAGGAGACCCAGCACGTGCACAGGCAACACTGCGTATCTCATGGGGACCGAGCACTAAAGATAGAGAGCTTGCAGCTTGTGCAAAAGCACTTGTTCGCGCAGTTAGATTCGTTCAGGGGAACGGGGTATAATTTCCGTATATGAATATAGAGGATCTCTCAAAAACACAACTGCTCCTGCTTACTATTTTAGTTAACTTCATTACGGCTATTGCAACAGCTGTTATGACAGTGTCTCTATTGGACCAGGCACCTCCAACAGTTACACAGACGGTTAACCGTATTGTTGAGAGAACGGTTGAGCAAGCAACTCAGGCAGCTCCTCTTCCTGGGATTATTACGAAGGAGACTACTGTTGTTATTAAGAACGAAGACCTTCTTTCTGCAGCTATTGGTGCTGACGCAGCGCGCACGGTCTACATCCGCAAGGGAGCAACTTCAACTCCTATTCTTGCTGTTGGAACATACCTCCCAAAGACGCGTGCAGTTGTTACGGCAACGACTGCAGGACTTCCAAAGGAAGCAACCATTTCATTTCCTGACGGAACAAGTGCAGAAGCTTCACTCTCAAAGCCAGGGGCAACACTTACGGTGTATGGATTCTCTGATACAGAGGTACTTCCAAACGCACCAGTGCCTGACCTCATTCCTGCAGCGAACTTGAAGCAGGGGCAGACCCTTATCTCGCTCACGCGCGACAACAGCGCTATTACAGGCATCATTTCAAAGGTTGATGCAGAAGGAATTCATTCAAATGTAACGGGAGTTCCAGCAGGAGCTGCAGCAGTTAACATTTCTGGAGACATTATTGGTATTGCAACAAGTGTGCCAGGACTGTTTGCATCTGCAGACAAGATCTCTATCCTCCTCACTTCAGAGGATCTGTAATAAGACCCTCATACGTTCGTCATTAGTAGTATCCTATACAGCATCTATGCCACCATTCAAGAACTTCACGACTAAAGCAAAAGAGGCAATCAAAAAAGCACACGAGCTGGCTATTGAGCGCGGGCAAAACCACGTGAGCCCACTGCACTTGCTTACAGCACTCATCCATCAGGAGGAGAGTCTCGTCTTCTCTGTGCTTGATCGCTTGGACGTAGATACTATTCTCCTTGCAGACACTCTACTTGAGGCTCTTGAAATGCCAGAGCCTTCAGCAACGCTCTCTCCTTCATACAATCTGTATTTAACTCCAGACCTCGCTCAGGCAATTGAAGCGGCTGCAAAAGTTGCTGCGCGCATGAATGACTCGTTCATCGGTACTGAGCATCTGTTTGTTGCCGTACTCGAGCATCCCGGCTCTTCGCTTGATCTGCTTTCCAGGTTCCGCATTGATGCTGAGATTGTGCTCGCAACGCTCAAAGAGCTGAAGAATGCTAAAGACGGAGAAGTGCAGGAGCCTAAGAAGTTCCGTGCGCTTTCAAAGTACACGCGCAATTTAACAAAGCTTGCTGCAGACAATGCACTCGATCCTGTTATTGGAAGAGACCAAGAAATCAACAGAGTTATTCAAATACTATCTCGCAGAACTAAAAACAACCCAGTTCTCATCGGAGAGCCAGGAACAGGAAAGACAACCATTGCAGAGGGTCTTGCTTGCCGCATTGCCGCTGGAGACGTTCCTGAGTCTTTGAAGGGCAAAGAACTCCTCTCCCTTGATCTGGGACTCATGATTGCGGGAACTAAATACCGCGGAGAATTTGAGGAGCGCATGAAGGGCGTTATGAAAGAAGTAGAGAAGTCTGACGGACGCGTCATTCTCTTTGTTGACGAGCTCCATACGATTGTTGGAGCTGGTGCTGCTGAGGGCGCGATGGATGCAAGCAACATGTTGAAGCCTGCTCTCGCTCGAGGAGAGGTGCGTATGATT
>JAHJZL010000019.1 GCA_018826405.1 Patescibacteria group bacterium | reverse complement strand
GCAAAGAACATATCAGCTCCGAGTGCATGCTGTATCTCAACAGAGCGTTCTGGTGTAAAGCGATGCAGAGACCCATCGAGATGTGATGTGAACGTAACGCCCTGGTCATCAATAATAGCGAGTTGTCCGTGCTGGCTTTGCACATCTTCGTCAAAGACCGCAACTCCTTGCGTGTCAGTATTCTCCTCTCCCTTTGCTATTTTAGTTATAGTCTTTCCAAATGCAGCGCCAAGAGAAAATACTTGGAACCCTCCTGAGTCTGTCATGGTTGGTCCGCTCCAGCCCATAAAGTCTCCGAGACATCCTCCTTGTTTAACGGTCTCTTCTCCTGGCTGAAGATACAGATGGTACGTGTTGGCTAGTACTACTTGTGCGCCAATGTCTTGAAGCTGTTTAGGAAGAATTCCTTTAACTCCAGCCTTAGTTCCCACAGGCACAAAGGCAGGTGTTTGGATGTCTCCATGGGGCGTAGAGAGTACTCCAGCTCGCGCAGAGCCTTCTGATGCCTTTTTTGAGAAGCTTGTTGGCCGCATATATACCTTACGGTACGAGCATTGCCTGATTTGAGCAAGTAATATGGTCTTTTATAGGGACTTGACAAGACTGATTCTTACGGTATATACTTCCATTACAGTTCTTTCCAATCTATTAGGCAAGGGCTGCCCATCAATTAACGGAGGGGAAACCCCCATGAAGACCATGAAAAAGCGGGCCGGGGGGATCGCCCTCGTCTCTGCCATCGCCATGAGCCTCGCGGCTTGCGGCGGCAACCAGGCAGCGGACACCGGATTTTCCGGTTCCTACGCTGTCGTCCACTATCCGGGTCTGTCGAGCGTTGAGGGATCCACTCCCGCACGCTTCTCGCAGATCGAGATCGATCAGATTCTCGAACTGGATCGGGCCTGCCGCAACCAGCTGGATGGTCAACTTCCCGGCCGCCTGCAGAGCATTCTGCAGAACGCCGGCGAGAACAGCATCTTCACTGCCATCGGTGTGGCCGCGGGCGCAGCTCTCGGCTTCACCGGCATCGAAGTCGTCGACTACCTGGCCTACGGCGCTGGTGCAGGTGCCGGTTCCGGCGCCTTCTACGGCAACGACAGGCATCGGACTGCCGAGCGCTACGCCCAGGCGTACTGCACGGCGACCTTTACCTGGATGGCCAACGAACGCGACGGCGCCCTGCGGGGCATCGGCATCATCCCCTGGACGGGATCCGGTCGCACCACGCTTCCGAACCCGACCAGTTCGACGACCGACCCGACGAGCCGGGGTGCGAACCCCAGCTCCGACGGCTCGCGGCGTCCGACGCCCATGATGCCCGGCGGTTAAGTCACCGCCACAATAGATTGAAAACCCCCGGGACCGCAAGGCCCCGGGGGATTTCATTTTCCTCGCTTACTGACTACTGAACTCCAACGAGTTCAACCTCAAACAAGAGTGTAGCGTTTGCAGGAATAACATCTCCTACAGCCTGATTTCCATATGCCATGTCTGGTGGAATAACGAGTCTTCGCTTTCCTCCAACTTTCATACCAACGAGTCCCTGATCCCATCCTGAGATAACCTGACCTGCTCCAAGCGTAAAACTAAAGGGCTTTCCGTGCTTGGCTGAAGCGTCAAAGATAGTTCCATCAGGAAGTGCTCCAACATAATTAACCGTAACAGTGTCTCCTGCCTTTGCTTCTGGTCCTGTTCCTTCAACTACATCACTAACTGATAGTTCCGTAGGTAGTTCTTCTGGATTCATAGTATTTATATTTTCTGGATTAACCTCTAACATAGCTGCCTCTGGTACTCCTTGCTCAAACGGTTGATACACCTGAGCCCCGTACAGCAAGAATGCTAGCGCAAGCGCTACAGCCAATGCAATTGCTACTCCAGTTCCAGTTATATTCATATTTAAGCGGCCACTGAGCCAGTTACTGCCAGTATATCATCAACCATTTCATCTATCGTTGCTTGAATTATTTTGTTTGAATCAGGAACGTTTGCCTCAACAAATGCGGCTACCTCTTCCTCAGAAGCGTCTCCGTCTATAAGAGCGCCGAACTCTTCCTTTGTCTTTGGATCCATGAGCTGCATAAGCTTAATCATGTATGACTGGAAAATAATTGATCCCACATCACTCATAATTTCTTCCTGTTCTTGTTCAGGTAGCTGGTCAAGCTCAAGCGCATCAATTATTTTCTCTAGGGGAGTTGAAAGAATATCCATAGTTAACGAATGACTTGAGTAAGATTCTCTGGTCTAACAGCAAAGCGTGGGTCTTCTGTAACAATCATGCGCACTCCACCAACTCCGTCAGGTTCAAATCCAAGCGACCGAACTACGGTACCGCCAAGGGAGTCCTGATACGAAGCGTCAATAAATACTGTTCTGCCAGATTCAACAGCAAGGTCCTGTGCTGTTTTCTGTAGCTCTTCGAACGTACCGCCATGTGCCTGATAGAAGGACTCATTAGGAACGTCGTACACATGCGCTTCAATTGGGCTTGCTGCCGCAGCTTCAACAGCCTCGGCAGCAGGTGCAGAAGAGAGTGCTTGTTGATGTGCGAGTGCAGCATTAGCTTCTGCAGCAGACTGTGCCTGTGCAATATTAGCTGCTCGAGTTATCTCTCTCTCAGCTTCAACTGAATTCCTTGCTGTCTCTGCGGGAGCATTAGCTGTATCAGAAGCTTGAGCGTCAGGCTGAGTACGCACCTCAGGCTTTGCGGCTTCTGTTGAGGCAGGCGCATCCTCAGTTCCTTGAGTCTGTGCACCATCTGTATCGACAGAACCTGCAGGCATGGCCTCTGCAGAACCAACCTGCGCACGCACTTCAGGCGAGGCAGATTCAGGAGCGCTTGTGTCCTCAACTGTTTGTGCAGGTGAAGCATCAGGACTTGCAGGAGGAGCTTCTACACCGTCCCTAATCTGTCCTTGCAGATTCATCTTGTCCAAATCATCAACTGCTCTGCCGTATTCTCCGTCCTCGTTAATTAGAGTTCTCCACTCACCTTCTCCTACCTTCTGGAACTGTACTTCTCCATCATGGAATCTAATCGAATCCCCGTCATGCATTATCGTGCTGAACTGACCCGCGTCCTGGAAGCCCAGTGCAAGCGTAGCAGGATCCTCTCCAGTCATAAGATTGATGTGTCCATCCTTCTCTCCAAGTAGACGGTAGAGCGTTTGTACTGCAGGAGGAGCAGTATCGGCATCTGGATACTCTTGTAGAAGATCTCTACCAAAGTGTCCTACGAGCTGGTCTGCGTTGTTAATGTCTCCTCCAACAGCAAGATTTACATCCTTAACTTCTGGTGCCTCAGCCACTGCTGAAACACCTCCTGAAGTCTCTGCTCCAGCGCCTCCTCCGAAATGAGGAGTATTCTCGGCCAACAGATGTCCTGCTTCCATTCCTCCAAGCACTGCAGCGCCGAGGCGTGCGTATCTGGCCTGAAGATCAATGCGAGATTGGGCATTTAGTGCATGACGACGCCCAACTGATACTGCCCCGAGGTTTGAAGCGTCTCCAAGGTTTCCAAGTCCTGCTCTTTGTGCAACTTTGGCATCAGCTTTTTTCTTTGTTCCAAACAACCAGTGTGTTCCGCGCACTGCCTTGTCTCCAACGAGACCAAACAATCCCGCGATTGAAGCTCCAGCAAATGCAGCTTCTGTTTTGCTTCCGCTCTTTGCTTTAAGAGCTCCAATAGCTGTTAGTACTGATGCGGCACCAAGCACGAGCGGGAAGCCAACTGTAGCCCCGCCAGCAACAGCGATTATGCTTCCCGAAAGGAGTGCTGATGAAGCGAGAACACGGACCCACTGTGCCTTGCTCTTATACTTGTCAAAAGCCTTTCCGAGCCATCCCTTCTCTCTTGAATCGAGCCCCTCCTTCCGAGCACGTACCTCAGCTTCTTCAGCCCCAAGTACTACTTCCTTTGCAACGAATCTTCGCTGATAGCGTTCAAGCACCTTATCCTTATCTAGTTTTATCCTGTTTGGATTATCAATACCTCTGTCGTTGTGACGCACCTCTGCAGAAGAGTTCAAGTAACTTGCGTAGTCTGCACGGTCTTTAACCCACGCATCGCGAAGTGCTTGTACCTCTGGCGGATGATTTCTCTGTCCAGCAATATTTTCTCCAATAACACCAAGTGTGTTCCTAGATTTTTGGTGTGCGCGAAGTGCGTCAAGGAAGGCCTTCTCGCTCGTAAGCATTTTCTCAGCGAGTGGTGCGCTGTGCTTATAAAATTCCTTGCTTGTACGAAGGCCAGTACCCAATTCCTTCTCCAAACGATCCATAGCTTCAGGACCGCGGTTTCCAAGCGCAAGTGCACGAATGCGCGCGCGTTGCTCATCAATAGCGTCCTTTCCTTCTTTCTTTTCAGCTGGAGCAGCTTCAGATGCTTCTCCTTCCTCTTTTGCTTGCTCTTTAACTGGCTCTGCTTCTGCAGGAGTACTGAGACTGCTAAGCTCCTCAACTCCGTTCTTAAGTTCCTCCCGAAGCTCCGCTGAGGTCTTCTCAGTTTTCTTTCCTCCTTCAAGTTCACGTATCTCGTCCTCAATTTCAAGAACTTCTCCCTCTAGTCCAGAGCGTTCTCTACTTGCTCCACGGTATTTACTATCCGAAGAACGCTGACCTTCGGTCTCTAGTTTAGAAAGCCTTTCTCTCAACTCCTGTATTCTCCCCGCTGTC
>JAHJZL010000018.1 GCA_018826405.1 Patescibacteria group bacterium | reverse complement strand
ATCCTCAACGGAAAACGGGTGTTGTTCTGCAATAAGCGCCCTAAGCAAAAGAATTCGTTGCTTTGTCGCACGCAATCCTGCCGTCTTGAGTAAATCTACAGAAACATGATCATTCATGCCTTCAATAATACGCGGATTGGAATATATATCCAGATGCGAATCAATTGCATCTGGATAAGGCACGTGCTAGCGTTCTGGTATGACAACTCAAATCGTATTTGCGCTGCTCGCCGTGGGTGTAGTAAGCCTCGTTTCGCTTATTGGAATTGTTGCGCTCGCCTGGAGAGAGAGCCTTTTGCGTAAGATATTGTTCCTCTTGGTTTCTGTTGCTGCAGGCGCACTCTTCGGAGACGCATTCATTCACCTCATCCCTGAGGCATTTGAGGAGATTCCAAACCCTGCTCTCGTATCTGGTCTTATTCTCGCCGGAATTCTTACCTTCTTTGCACTTGAGAAGTTTCTTCGCTGGCACCACTCACACGGAGAGAGCGAACTTGAAGCAGAGACTCACGCACACATACATCCGGTTGGACACCTCGTGCTTATCTCAGACGGTCTGCACAACTTTGTAGACGGCGTAGCTATTGGAGCCGCGTTCCTTGTTTCTACTGAAGTTGGTATTGCTACAACGATTGCCATTATGCTCCACGAGATTCCTCAGGAGATCGGAGACTTTGCTCTGCTTGTGCACGCAGGCTTCTCCAGAACGAAGGCGCTTCTTGTTAATTTCGCTTCTGCGCTCTCCGCATTTGCTGGAGCAGGGCTCGCCTTCTGGCTTGCTGGCAGTTTTGAGTCTGCTGCGCCACTTATAGCTGCATTTGCAGCAGGAAACTTTGTATATATTGCAGGATCCGATCTAGTTCCAGAGCTGCACAAAACAACTGGTGCGCGCCGCACCCTATTGCAGTTTGCAGCAATTCTCTTTGGGCTCGGTGTTATGGCACTCCTTCTCGTGCTTGAGTAGGCCTACTCTCCTACCTGTAGCGTACCGAGGAGAGAAAGTAGCGCCTTGTGCTCGGGCAAGTTTTCAGCAACGAGATTCGCATCCATCCAATTAGAGACACTTTGCTCTGTTATTTCAAAAACGAGCACGTCATTCGCGCGCGCAAGATAGTACGCGCTATGAACCTGTCCTTCAAAGCGCTCAATAATTGTTGAGCGGAATGTTTTTCCGTTAACCAATACACTTCCAAATGTATCGAGACTCGTTGGCTGCATGTCTTGCGGCTGGTAGCGCGTATGCGCGAGAATAACCTCCTCTCCTGTCTCCCCTTCTGCAATTGGATAGCTGCGCACAACTAAGAAATGTGAGCCTGCAGGAGCTGGTTTCTTGAACGCTGCAATGAGAGAGGCGTCTGCTCCGTACGCCTGCGCATCTGGAGTGTATCCTTGTGGCACAACAAAAGAGACATTCTTGTCTGGGATCTCTGCATTAGGAAATGCACAAGGAGCAAAGCTGCATGAAGGCCCCGTGCGGCCAACAGCAGAGCCGTCAGGGCAAACCTTTGCATCAAGCGTACATGCTGTTGCCTCAGGCGTGTACGGACGTTCAACAGCATTTCTATAGAGAAAGGCTCCAACTCCAACAACGAAGATGAGTACGACGCCGGCGAGTAGTTGCTTCATAGGTCTGTGTATTAGGACTCCTTCTGTAAGCTGTCGCGGATTTCCTCAAGTACGACAAGCTCCGGGCTCTTTTGAGAAGGCGGGGTCTTCCCTTCCTCCTGCTCCTTGCGAGCTGCAACGGTCATTTTGTTAATAAAGCGGACGAGCAAGAAAAGTGCGAAGGCCGTAATAATGAAGCTAATGATTGCCTGGACGAAAAGTCCGTACTGGATAGCCGCATCTGTGTTTGGTATTGAAAACGAGAGGTCCTCAAAGTTAATGCCCTTCGTGAGAAGTGAGAGTGGAGGCGTGATGATGTTGTTAACGAGAGAGTTAGTAACAGCTGTAAACGATGCTCCAACAACAATACCGATAGCAAGATCTACAGCATTGCCACGGAGTGCGAACTTCTTAAACTCTTGGAAAAATTCTTTCATATATTCTGGGGGCGGCTACCGGGAATCGAACCCGAATTGACAGAACCACAATCTGTAGTGTTAACCGTTACACCATAGCCGCCATGTCTTTGGGTTATAGCACAATCTTACCAAAATGATGAGCCCGTACGTAGGGTACGGGCTCATCATCGGGTGCCCAGGAGAGGACTTGAACCTCCACGCCTTGCGGCACATCCACCTCAAGGATGCGTGTATACCAATTTCACCACCTGGGCAGGTGTCTCCCTCACATAGCAAGAAAGCCCGCTTACTATAGCGGGCCTGCTTTGCTTTTACAACCTGAGTGGCTTTAGGCCTGCTCTTTCTTCTCTTCAATACGAGCTTCCTCAGCAGCTACCTCTTCTGGAGTTACTTCTCCTTCTGTTGACTCAGCCACAACCTCTGGAGACTCCTCGTGTGTTGTCTCTACAACTTCCTCTACTGAACTTCCCTCTTCAACAACCTCAAGCTTCTCTTCTTCCTTAAAGTCCTCAGTTGAGAGCTTAACCATGCGCATGTTGCGGAGCTGGCGACGTACTTCGCGAGCAACCTTCTCACGGATGAAGTAGAGCTTTGCGCGGCGAACCTTAGAACGGCGTACGATCTCAATCTTATCTATAACTGGGGAATATAGCGGGAAGATCTTTTCAACTCCGATACCTGACATAGTGGCGCGAACTGTGAAAGTCGCTCCAGCCTCAGTGCCGTGCTTAACGGCAAGTACTAAACCTTCAAATACCTGAAGACGAACCTTGCCCTTCTCTGCTACTTTCTGATGGACACGCACAGTGTCTCCTGGGCGGATGCCAAGTTGTGTGCGCTCCTCAGTTCTTACTGGAGTTATTACAGTGTTCATTGCCGCGGTACTGTAGCACAGCCCGTTCTAGCGAGCAACGAAGTGGGCCGCCTCTGGGAATGTGGCAAAGGCCTTTTTCATGCCCTCAGGCACCTCTGCCGTTATGAGCACGGGTCCCGCTCGGCCAGGCACTTCAATCTGATACGCATGGAGTCCTAAGGAAGAAAGCCCCAAATCACAGGGTTTGCCTGGAGCATACAGAGGATCACAGACAACAGGATGATGTATTGCCTTTAGATGCACACGGATCTGGTGCGTCCTCCCGGTCTCAGGCATGAGCTTTACGAGACTGTGTGCTCCATTGCTTCCCACAACTTCAAAACGGGTGCGGGCTTCACGCATAGTTCCCTTTGCCTTTGGCTGTGCGCTGCGCAATCTAAAGTCCTTGCGGCTGCGGCCAATAGCGAAATCAATAACTCCTTTCTCTTCTTTAAGGGCTCCGTATACAAATGCCAAGTACGTCTTCTTTGCTTCCCTGTTTTGAAAAGCTTCCTTTAGGCGCGCATGTGCTTCAGGGGTTTTCGCAAAGACGAGCACTCCAGACGTGTCTCGATCCAAGCGATGCACAACACCTGGACGCGCAATCTCGCTTCCGTCTTTAAGACGCTGCGTCTCCCCCACCTCTGCTGACGCTGGGTACGCTTTTTCAAACCACTCACTGGCTGTCTCGTCCTCAGAGTGTCCATCTGGGTGCGTCATGACGCCTGACGGCTTATTAATAGCCACCATATCTTCATCCTCATATATAACTGGGAGTTCCATTGCTCACACCCTAGCACGATCCTCTATTTCCCGTGCCTCCGCTCTCGTGCTGCATACTCTTGAAAGATCTTCTCAATCTCTTCCTCTGAAAAGTCAGGCCACATGGTTTCTGTAAAAAAGAGTTCGCTATATGCAGACTGCCAAGGAAGGAAGTTTGAAAGTCGCTGTTCTCCCCCTGTCCTAATAATGAGATCAGGATCTAGCAGCCCAGCAGTCCAAAGAGCCGCTTCGAATTCCTCCTCTGTGACTTTCTGTTTTCCCATCTTAAGGAGCGTATTAACCGCAGCCAAGATTTCCGGCCTTCCTCCGTAGGAAAACGCAACAACCAATGTGCCGTTAATGCCAGCAGCAGTCCTTCTTTCTGTTTCCCTTAAAATCTCCTGGGTGCGCGGAGCAGCGAGAGTTCTGTCCCCAATAAAGCGCACCCGTACATCCTTTTCAGAAAGCTCTGCAAGATGCTCTGCAAAAAACTTTTCAAACAACTTCATAAGATACGAAACTTCTTCTGCAGACCGGTTCCAGTTTTCGGTTGAGAACGCATAGATAGTTACTTGCTCAACCCCACGGGATTGCGCCCAGTTCACTACATCAAGAATCTTTAGTATTCCTTTTGCGTGCCCTTCGAATGTTGGCAGGCCCTGCGCCCTTGCCCAACGCCTGTTCCCATCCATGATGATGCCTACTGCTTTGGGTCCGTTAGTCATAACGTATTTCAAAGCTAGAGAAGTTTCCTTCTGCTTCTTTCCACTCATGGACCACTCCGTCTACACGCGCGAGCAACGGCCCGTGATGCAAGCGCTCCAAGTATCGCTCAAGTGAAGCGCGGGGACCTTCCGCTACAACGCGCACAGTTCCGTTACGCAGATTCTGCACTTCTCCCACAAGCTTTAGGCCTCGGGCCTTCCGTTGCGCGAAGTCCCTATACATAACTAACTGGACTCTTCCAGAAACAATTGCTTCAAGCCGTGTATACATGCTTTTTATGAGAACACAGCTTGCTCTAGGGAGGTTACTTCAAAATATTCGCAATGTGCGCTACTCTAGCTCTACGCGCGCTTAGCTCAGTTGGTAGAGCGCCCCGTTTACACCGGGAAGGTCGGGGGTTCAAGTCCCTCAGCGCGCACCAGAAGAGCCGGCTTATGCCGGCTCTTTGTTGTTTACAGCACCATTACTTTTGTGCCCCCACCTGGAATCGAACCAAGATCAACGGCTTAGAAGTCCGCGGCTTTATCCATTAAGCTATAGGGGCCTGGCACTAACCTTAGCGGTCTTAGCGAGACGGGTCAACGAACCGATACTCTCGGGTAAATCTGAGCTCCTCGTTCTTCCTCCCTTCAAACACTCCCTGCACAGATTGAATTGGCGCAGTATCGAACCTGGCTGAGGCTGCTTCGTTGCCAATAACTCCTCCAGCTTCAACCGTGTGCAGCAGCCACAAGTTCCATGCGAGGCTGCATCCGCTCAAAAACACTGCAACGGAAAGAAGTGTAAACCAATCCCGAGCAGGGCGAATATGCTCTCCGTATGAGAGATGCTTCAGCAGTGCCTTTGTGTCTAGGGAAGTTTTCATAGAGCAGGTTCTGTACTAGACGCTGTGCGCATACCAATAACGAATGCAGTTGTTGCGGTCCACTCTGCATCAAGAGTCGGATCACTCACTTTAGGTGTATCAAACGTTGTAGTTAGAAGCTGGCTATCATACGGACCGTACTCAATAGCACCAAGTGTTCGCAGCACTGAATCAAATGATCCGGTTATCTTCAGTGACAGTTTGAGGTGCGGGCGGGTAGTTGTCGTTTCAGCAGACACTGAAGCAACAGACACGGTGGCCCCCAACCCCTTCCCT
>JAHJZL010000017.1 GCA_018826405.1 Patescibacteria group bacterium | reverse complement strand
TATCAGTATACCTGATACTCAGTGTGCTCTATACACTCTTCCCTACTCAACGGGCTCGCGGTACGGATCTGCAGAATATGTTTTCTCAATCGGCGATGCTGTGCGCGGAGGAGGAGGTGTTTCTCGAACTGGTTCTGAAACTGGTTGTTGAACAGGGGCAGGTGCTGGAGTTGGAGTTGGGGTCGGGGCTGGCGCAGGTGCTATTGGCTCCGGAACAGGTTGATGTGCTGCTGGGTGTGTCGGAATGTACACATGTACCGCTGCTGCAGGGTGCCAGCCAGCTGGATGTGTTGCTGGGGCAGGGCCCTGCATAACTTGGGTCTGGTGTATTGGCTGTGGAGTAGGTTCTATAGCAGCTGGTTCGTATACCGGGGGCGGCTGAGGTGCCGGAACGGGTACTGATGTGCCAGGAAGCAAGGACGCAGGTGTTTTTGGAGGAGTGTATTCAATAGCAGGAGGAGGGAGCGGGGCAGGTTTCTGAACAGGCGCAGGTCTTTGTTCTGCTTCCCTAAGGCGCATAAAGATCTGTGCATTAACATCTTCAACGAGCCCGTTAACAACGTCTTCGGTAAGGCCTGCTTTCTTAAGGGCCTCTACAAATTGGTCTGGTGTTGAAATGCCGAGGAGCATGAACAGGAGTGCCTGCTCAAAATCCCCTGCTTGGTCTGTGTGCAGGCTGTGTTTTTGGCTTAAATCACGAACAATCTGTGTTCGTTCATCGCTCGCTATAAAGTCTTGAACTGGTTCAGGAAGCTCCTTCATTAGAGAAGCCACAGCGTCTCCGACGCTCGCTTCTTCAGGAATCTGTGTGTCTTCTTGGTCCATAGTTCAAGTAATTAGCTGCTAATGACCCCCTCCTCCGCCATGACCTCCGCCCCCTCCGTGTCCGCCGCCTGCACTAGCTCCCCCGCCGCCGCCACCTCCTCCCCCGTGACTTCCTCCACCTCCCCCACTACTTCGAGAGTCCTTGATAGCGTCAACGAGTTTCTCGTTATCGCTTCTGCTCAGTTTCTTCAGAATCTTTTCAGAAGCCTCATGATTTACATGGTTACCAACTGAAGGCCAGAGCAAGCCTCCACGCCCGAGCGCCTCTCCAAAGGTTCGACGTGCCGCATCTTTAGAAACGCCTGTGTATGACCGCGTCGCACCAGTTGAAGGATCATATACTTCCCCACCCTCAATTTGCTGATCAATATCTTTAACTCGCGCATCAAACTCAGCAATTGCTTCATCGTGTGCTTCCTTCCTTGTGCGGAGATCACGTTTGCGATTTTCAATATCTGCACGCTCCTGCTCTGAGTCTCTGCGGTGCTCATCAACCATGGTTTTGAGCACTGCCTCTTCACGAGCAAGTACCTGTGCGCTAGAAGAGCCCAGTTTGATCTTGTTCTTCTCGTCCTGGATCTTAGTTTTCTGATCGTCAATCGCCTGAAGTCTACGAGAAGATTGTGCAGTGTTCTCCTCAGCAGTCTCATCAATTCCTTTTTGCATTTCAGAGCTGTCCCTCTTGTAGCTCGCCTGCTCTATTGCCTTGCTGTTCTGAGTAATCTTCTTGTCGTTCTTGAGTCTTTCCTCTGCCTTCTTTTCGTCATCACTTTGCTTTATCGTTTCATCTGCAAACTTAACCTTCGCCTTAATCTTTGCCTCCTCAATGCCATGTATGCCATGAGAAACTTCCTTAGACGCATTCCCCATATCGATTCCCATACCCTTTGTGCCGCTATTTAAGCCAGTACGAAGGCTGTAGCTTGATGCTGCGCCTTTGGAGAAGACACCGTGAGCGAACTGGCTACCAAATCCGTTGTTCCGTGCGTAATTAGACGAAGCAATTCTGTTCGCAATTCCGCCAGATGCAGCTCCAAGTGTTCTTCTCCCAACAAACCCAACGCTTCCAACAGTTAATTTAGAAGCAGTGCTCGTTGCAAACCCCGCCCCAATTGCCCCCATCTTTGAGGCAATAGCCAAGGACGCAAGCATAAGGCCAATAACAACAGCAAAGACCACAACAATTTCTAGATTCCCTGCACTTTGCCCGTTACTCCCCACAAATGCATTAACTAGCGCAACCTTGTTTGGGTTAAGGGACTCGGCCATCTTAAGACTGATGAACATAAGCAAAAGCATGACAGGCGCAAAGAAAGACTGAGACAAAAGCGCGTGCCACCACTTGCTTGCAAGGCCGCTTAGGCCAGGTATCACCATGCCAGCGAAGCCTATGGGCGACGTAACCATCAGCAGTGTGAGCACCACTACACGTATGATCAGCATGATACTCGCCGCAAGAAGCACCATGGCAGTAATGATCACAAACAGAGCGAGCCCAAGGAGCACCACTCCGTCAGGACTCACTCCCTCGCTCCAAATAGTTTGGATACCGGCCATCTGGAGAACCTTTGAGGCAATTCCCTTGTTTGCGCAAGTATCAGTAGTGTCTACGCCGGTACACTCCATGCCAGCAAGCCCCGCAAACTGAGAGCCGAATGCGTTTGCTACATCAATAATTCCTTGTGTAGCGAAGAGACTGAAGTTAAGTAGTACAGCGAAGATAATAAGCCGAGGAATTGCACGCTTCGCACTTATTCCTCCCCCGTGTCCGTGTCCCCCACCCTCAACGTTGAGTATTAAAAGCACGCCCATGAATATAAAACTGAAGAGGAGGCCTATGTTTGCAACGTCACGCATAACACCCCACGCAATGAGCATTCCGTCAGTGGTGCCAAAGTACGTACCAAACTGGAAGACGGTCTTGATAATCACCCAGTTGAACAAAACACCAACGATTCCGAGTATCCATCCAGAAAAGGTAAGAACAAATGAGGCAACAACCCCAAGGATTGCTTTCCCAATATCCGCAGGCAAATTTGCTAGATCGTATGCAAAGGCTGTAACAGGCAAAAGAGCTGCACTTAAAAGCAGTCCCGGGAGAATGAGTTTTCGTGCATGTGCGAAAGAAAAGAACTTCGCCATAGCATTATCCTCCTGCATTGCAGCTATTAGAGATGCTCAAACGAGAGAGTTGAGAAAATAGAGAGCCAGGAACAGCATCGCCCGTGTCTTGTGCTTCAGTCTGTGCCTCCGCAATTTCTTCAGCAGTTGGAAGCACATTTGAACTCATTAGATCCTGATACTTAGTTGAAAGATTCAAGACACGTGTAGGCTGCTCCCCTTGCGCGCTGTTAACTGCAGCAATATCGGCTTCAATATCTTCAAGCGCAGCAATTGCTTCTGCTGCTTTTGCGAATGCCAAATCTGCTCGCTCAATAACCTCCTGAGGGTTTGGAATTGCTCCGCTGCTGCAGCGAGCAAGTGCAGCCTCTGCAGCTCCGCGAAGCTTCTGCCAAGCTGCTCGGTATTCAGTTACATACTTCTTTTGGTCAGCAACTGCCGCAGCAAAGTTCCTGCTCAAAGAATTCGTACCGCTCCCTACCTGGTTTGGGTTTGTTGCCTGGTCCAAGATAGATGAGCCTCCGCCTGAAGTAGGTCGAGACACTCCCCGAAGGCCTCCCCCGTTGTCAGTACCGAGCACATGCCCAACGAGCTGGTTAAGAAGCGCGCCGATAATTTCGTTAATCTCGTCTGCAGTAATGAGCTTCTGGTTTGGAGCGTCTAGCGTATTGTTGAGCTGCTCAACAATAACTGAACCTGGCGTGGCAATCTCGTAATCTGCACACGCGTCCTCGCCTGTAATATCAATACTTAAATCAGCAGGCAAATCGTCTCCAGGCAACCATCCTTCTTCTCCTTGAGGGGTGTACTCCCTACACTCCCCTCTCCAAGACATAAATCCCTTGCCCCAGCTTAATTCCTGAATACGATTCTCGGTTCCTTCTGCAACAAGCCTGGTTAGTTCTTGCTCAGCTAATTCGCGTGCGCCATACGGATTGTTGGCAGGATTCATAACAGCAGAGAACCACGCATTAAATCCTCCTTGAGAGAAGTCCCCCTCAAGGAATGCTCGTGCGTCAGGACTAACTTGGTCTAGGGTGTATGGATAGCGAGTATAAAAAGACTCAGGACTTGTTGAGAGGTAGTATCCAATACGCACTGTGTTTAGAATACGGTCCTGATACGGCGAGTCCGTTATGTCCCTAGAAGCCAAGTCCTCAAAGAACTTGTTCGCAATGTGATCCCCTACTCCTCTTAGGTTTTGCCTTAGGTCGGTAACAAAGGCTGGAGATCCTTGGAATCCTGAGTTAATCCAATTAACGAGACTTTTGGTCATGGATTGGATTGCGAGTGTCGCAAGCTCGTTCGCAAGACCGTCCAGTACGTATTCTTTTGTTGTAAGCGCGCTTGATTTAACTGCTACAAAAAGATTTTGTACGAGGTTAAGTGCGTCAAACGTTAGAATGCCCGATGCCTCGGCACGGTGAGGGGCTAGCGAAACGCTCGCTGGCACAATCAATGCAAGACCAACAAAGAGCGTCACTATCTTTTTTAGGAAACCTGGAGGAGTGTGTCGCATAGGCTAATTGTTTTTCTCGGAAAGAATTACCGCTCCGTCTGACGCAGTCTTAAAGATTTCGTATCCTGGCTGCCCTTCTGCGATGAACACGCCAGCTGGCACAAAGACTCCGTTTAATTGAGCAAAAGCAGCGACCATGCCGTCTGCGTATACGCTATAGAGCCCGATACCAAGCAGTGCACGAAGAGGGTCTGTTTCCATTGAGGCCATGTCCGCAGACACTTCACTCATGTGCACGAGCGCGTTTGCAATGCGCACGTGTGCAAGCTTCGCTTCAGGTGGTACAGAAAGCTTCATCATGGCAGCGGCGATGTTTGCGTATGCCTTGCTTATGTCTGAGATCTTTGCGAGTGCTGCGGCGTCGTCACGCACAGCATCATTAAAGTATGAGAGCTCAGTCTTGTTTGCGGGCACAGTGTTAACGGCAAAAGCATTCTCAACTTGAGCGGCATAGACACGGAGCGCGGCTGCTCCTGTTTGAGTGGAAACCTGCACAGCACTTGAGGCGTATTTGTCTGGCGATGCGTTTGTGCGCGCAAGATCTTCTACACCTGACTCAACAAACAGCGCGACATCCTCTGGGCTTGGCGCCTGCACACCTCTCGTGCTCACGTACTGCTTGAAGAGCGCTTGTGCGAAACGCTCAGTTATAGAGTTGGCGCTCGCATTCTTCCCTGGGATTGAAGCAACATCAACAGGGTCAGGTCCAGGCGCAACGGTTACTTTTGGCTCAATGAGTCCTTGCGCCACTGCCTCCCCGTCGTTAATCCCAGCCTGGAAAGACTGTGCGTTGTAGGGATCTGTTCCGTAGAGTGCTTCTTGCCAGTCTTGAAGCCCATCGCTGTCGCTGTCTTTCGCAGCGTATGCACGCAGGAGCTCAGCAGAACTCTGCGCGCCAACAATAGACGTGCTGAGAAAAGGGATAGGACCAGAAGCTGCGTATGCGCCGACAACTAAAAGAAGCGCTACAACTGAGGCACTGATGAGACGAAGTGTGCGGGCAGAATGAGCCATATTTCTTACCGAAATAATAACACGCACGACTCATCAACTCTTCATACACGCAATAGGATATCTGTGTATTAATTAAGTTCTCTTGCAAGCTGCAACCAGTCCGCTAACTTCAGTTCTTCTGCGCGTGCATCTTTGGCAATTGTGCAGGCCTCGAATGCGCCCATGATGACCTCCCTGTCCCAGTACTCCTCCAAATTCTTGGCAAGCCGTTTGCGTTTGTGTGCGAAGCCCGCGCGAATACAGGTAAAGAATTGAGTTTCTTGCTCTGGAAGCTCAAAAGAGGACCGAGATATGTCCTTAATATGGAGAACGGCAGAGTCTACGTTCGGGGCTGGAACAAAGGCTCCGCGAGGAACGGTAAAACAATAGGAGGGTGTTCCGTACACTTTTACAGACAGAGAGAGCAGGCTTTCCTTTTCGGCTCGTGCAATGCGCACAGCAACTTCCTTCTGCACGAGAAGCGTCATGGACGAAGGCTGGTGCTTCTCCGTTAAGAATTGGCGGATAATCTCTCCCGTTATGTAGTACGGAATGTTGGCAACGAGATGGTAGGTCTCTCCAATAACACTCGCATCAAATGAGCGAATATCAGCATGAATAAGTTCCAGTCTCTCTTCCGCGATCTCCACAGCAAATGTTTCTCGCAGCTCTTCTACGAGTGTTCCGTCTGCCTCAACGGCAACAACGCGCGCTACTTGAGTAAGCAGCTCGCGCGTCAGCATGCCTGTCCCCGGACCAATCTCAAGCACAACGGCGTCTTTTGAAAGGTTTGCGGCATGCACAATGCGCTCGCCTGTCTGGCGATGCATAAGGAAGTTTTGTCCCAAAGACTTTTTAGCAAACATACTAGATATATATTGTACGCTCTGCGTAAAAGTCCTCCCCCTCAGAAAACGCAATAAGTCCTTCATCAATATCCTGAATGAAAGAAGATGGTTCTGAAGCAAAGTCTGTGCCGTAAATCCGTCGCACATGCGCCATCGTGAGTGCGAGTCTGCGCTTTGCGCGCGTTACTGCTACATAAAAGAGTCTGCGCTCCTCCTCTTCGTCTCGCTTCTCTTCGTCGTAGCCTTGGTGTGGGAAAAGCCCCTCTTCAAGTCCTGTTACAAAGACCGTATCAAATTCAAGTCCTTTGGCGGCATGCACGGTCATAAGCGTCACGCCTGTCTTTGCAGGATCGCGATCAATCTCGTCCTGGTCTCCTGCAAGTGCACTCTCAGCCAGAAAGGCAGATAACCCTTCCTCTCCTGAGAGCGAATCAAAGCGGCTTGCGAGCGAGGCAAGCTCTTTGGCGTTCTCGAGGCGCTCCTGGTCTTCGTCCCCTCCTTGAGCGAGCGCCGTTGCCATTCCCGACTTTTCTATAACGAGTTTTATAAACGCTGAAGGAATAGCGGTTTTGCTGGCTTCATGGAGGCCCTGAACAACTTCTTCAAATGCGCTTACTTTAGCGAGCTCAGCAGGGCGAAGCGCCTCCCTGTTTCCAGAGAGGAGCTTTCCTATAGTTACTTTCCCAATGCCGCGAGGCGGAGTCTGTACTGCGCGCATGAAATCAGCTTCGCGCGTAGGCTCAAGCGCAAGGCGCACCCAGGCCAATACATCTTTAACTTCTTTGCGATCCAGGAAGCGTGTACCAAGAACCTTGTACGGGATGCCTTCTGAAAGAAATGCTTCCTCAAGTGTACGAGACTGAAAGTTTGTACGAAACAAAACTGCAATTTCTTCTGCGCTTGTGCCAGCGCGAAGTGCTGTGCGTATCTCACGCGCAACCCAGCGCGCTTCAGCCTCTGCATTGCGTGCAAGATGCAGACGGATCTGTTCCCCATCTTCGTTGTCTGTTACGGCATGCTTGTCTTTGCGGTTTTGGTTCTTCTCAATAATCTGATTTGCTGCTGTAACAATAGTTTTTGTTGAGCGATAGTTATGTGCGAGCACAATGGTCTGTGCGCTTGGGTACCGCTCTTCAAACTCAAGCAAGTTTTCAATGGTGGCACCTCGCCAGGTGTAAATTGTTTGGTCGATATCTCCTACAACAAACAGGTTTTTGTGCACAGCGGCGAGATATCCCGCAAGTCTTCCCTGCAGCTTGTTCGTGTCTTGGTACTCATCAACATGGATGTACGAAAAGAGCTGCTCAGCCTGTGCACGAATGTCATCGTGCTCTGCAAGTAAGCGAACAGGCAAAGAAATCAAATCATCAAAATCAAGCGCCTTTTCCTTCCGTACAATCTCTTCGTACTTTGGCCACACGTCAGCGACAACACGAGCTTGAAAGCTTGTGCGCCCATGCTTCTCGCGAAACATGTCAGCGGTGCGGCCTTCTCCCTTCTCTTTTGAAATGCGAGAGAGCACATATCCAGGAGAAAGTTCTTTGGAATCAATATCCATTTCTTTAAGTACACGCTTTATCGCAGACTTAGAATCGTCGCGGTCAAAAATACTGAAATATCGGGGAACGCCAATGCGTGTGCCGTACCGCTCGAGCAGTTCCCGCCCTAGCCCATGGAAGGTAACGACAAGCGGCAAGGTGCCCCCTGAGAGTTGATGTGACAATCGCTCGCGCATCTCTCGTGCAGCTTTGTTCGTAAACGTAACGGCAAGAATACGGTCTGCAGGCACTCCGCTCTTAATAAGATGATAGATGCGAGTAGTAAGCACCCTCGTTTTTCCGGATCCAGCCCCTGCAAGTACTGAGATGGGGCCTTCCGTTGCAAGAACGGCTTCTTTTTGTGCGTGATTGAGTCCGTCCAGGTGCTGCATGCCTTGCCAACTATACTTGAATATCGCTCTCAACACCCGTCTTTTGAGGTGGTTGACCCTACATTCTAAGCGTTTATACTACCTTCATAGAACGAACCACTGCTACGCAAGAATGGCTTAAGTAAGCCGTTTTGTATTCTGAAGAATGACTGAAGATCCCTGTTTCCCCTATAACGTACTACCCTGATCCCTCTTCGTCCGCACCTGTGCTTTCGGACAAGACCACACACTGGATTCCTGGCGCTGTAATCGCCGCAACTCTCCTTCTGGGGATAGGAATCATGCTTATGCCACAGATCGCCACTGCTTTCTGGCCATTTTCTGTAACAAACGCCCAAGGCGTGTCTGATTCTATAGTTCACGACAGCAGCATCCGTCTTCTTGAGGCAGCTACTAACTCTGATCCAAACCCTGCTAAGGGTAAGGGTGGGATTGCTACTACTGAAGGGTCAGCGCTCATTGCGTACGCTGGTCCCGCTGGAACTATTGCAGATGTTGACCGCAGCGGGTCTGGAGGACGCATCTCTACCTATATTGTGCGTGAGGGAGACTCCTTCTCAGGCATTGCTGACATGTTTGATGTATCGGTGAACACTATTTTGTGGGCAAACAATCTAACAAAGAGCTCTCTTAAGCCGGGCATGAATCTTATTATCCTTCCAGTGTCAGGAGTACGACATACAGTATCAAAGGGAGAGACACTTTCTTCTCTCGCAAAGAAGTATGGCTCAGATGCTGACGATATTCTCTCCTATAACGGCCTAGATGCTGACGCAGGCCTTACATCAGGCTCCGTTGTTATTATTCCTGGAGGAGAGCTTGCAGCGGCGCCTGCACCAAAGGCAAAGACTGTTGCAAAGAAGGCAGTTGCATCGAAAATCAAGACCGGAGGAAGCATGGGAGCAGTGCTTCCAACTGGAGACACGAGTCGTGCTGTTTCATCAGGCTTTGCAAACCCAGCACCTGCGGGACGCCTCTCTCAAGGAATTCACGGATGGAACGGCGTTGATCTTGCAGCACCCGCCGGAAGTCCAATTTATGCAGCCGCATCAGGAACAGTTATTGTCTCTCGCGCGAGCGGATGGAACGGAGGCTATGGAAACTACGTTGTAATTGATCACGGAAACGGCGTACAGACTCTCTATTCACACATGAGCGCAGACAATGTATCTGTGGGACAGTCTGTCTCACGTGGCGAGCCAATTGGAACAGTTGGAAACTCAGGACAAGCAACGGGATACCATCTGCACTTTGAGGTGCGCGGAGCCAAGAACCCATTCGGTTCGTAAAAGAAAAAGCCCCACAGTGTGGGGCTTTTTCTTTTACGAATCCGTTACCCGTTTAAGTGTGCCTTACAGGTGCTTGCAGCAGGATCAGCTTCAAGACGAGCCTCTTCAATCGGCTCCCCTGTTACAGAGCAAGTGCCATAGGTGCCTGCTTCAATGCGTGCAAGAGCAGCAAGAACTTCGTTATAGCGAATCTCAAGGTCCTTAAGAATTGCTGTGTTGTCTTCGTAGTGTGAAATCAAGTCCGCGGCGTCGTTGCGGTCTGCTTCCTGCCCAGTCTCCTGTGGAAGCGCCTCCCAATCATTTGGGTTTTCTGGATTACGTCGGCCAATAGATAGAAGTTCAGTTTCAAGTTTTGCCTTCTCTTCTGAAAGGCGGTCGCGGAAGTGATCGGTGTTCATGGCGCGTACTGTAGCACACTCTCCCTGCTTCTAGGAAGCGGGTTTAAGACGCTCGAGGAGTATTCCAAAAGCGGCTTCGTCTCGAGCGATAATTAGTGTTTGTTTGTTTACGTATCCGTACAGAACAAGGGTCTTTCCGTTTGTGTCTTTGAGTACGCGTACATCGTAATTGGAAATCACAGCGTCGCTAAAGCGAGTGAGTGCAGTGCCCTGTTGAGGAACTTGTGTTGGTGTCGTGCTCGCAGTGCTTGTTGCCGTTTCAAGCTCGCTTGCGACGAGCTCTGGGCTGTAGAGCGGATACAGGAGTGCAAGTTCGCTCTGAAGAAGTGGCTCCCACGTAAGCATGCCTGCATACGTTCGCTCATATGAATCAACACGCAGTGCGAAGAATGCACGCGTCTCAGATCCTGCGTGCACCACGCCAACCGTACTGTCCTTCCCTATGTTGCGCAGCAATATGTCAGGAGCTTGCAGGTCTAGCGCGCGCACAAACACACTGCCTGGGGCAGGAGCAGTTACCTCCTCCCCTTCTGTTGTTACGGTGCTTTCTTTTACATACGTAACAAGAACGTTTCCGGGCACAAGTGTTCCTTCAGCAGTCTGTGCTAGTGCGCTCATGAGCTCAAACCCAGAACCAGAGAGCTGTTTGTATTCATCTGCAAATACGATTGATGGAATCACAAGCGCTGCTACAGGAGTATTGCGCGCAGTCATAACAAGATGGTAGGTGCCGTAGACGCCAGCTCCTGCAAGTACAAGAAGCAATATACCCGAAGCTATAACAGCAACCATGCGCTTCCCTGCGCTCTTGTCTGGAGAGAGCGCTTGGGGTGTGGGAGTTGGAGCTGCGTCTTGCTGAGCGGCGAGTACAGAGAAGGTGTTCGCCTGCTTTGAATCTATGCGGTCTGCAAAATCACTTTTGAATGTGTGGATATTCTCAGCGGCTTTTGGTGAAGCTTCAGGGAGCGGCTCCTTAACAACTGGAGGCATGCGCTCTGGAGCTGGTTCTGCAAGCGGCGTGAACGCCGGAGTTGGCGCAGGAATATCTGGCCATTCATTCTTGGGTTCTGGTTGAGGTGCTTTTGGTGCTTCTGCTGGGTACTGCTGCACGTTCATTTCGGAGCTCTCACTCACCTTCTTGCGCAGGCGTGCAAGAATTGCTTCCCGTTCCGCGTCTGTTTGCACGGGTGGTACCGGTTGCACGGGAGCAGGTTTCTCTTCTGTTATTGCTGCAGCCTCTTCAAGTGTTGGGAGATCAACCGTTTCTTGCGGCACCTCTTTAGGCATCGGCTTGCTCCAGAAAGATTCCTCAGGTTCGGGCAGCACAATCTTTGGAGCTTGTTTGGGAGCAACTGGCTGCGGAGTATTCCCCATGGTTGCCATGTCCTTCGCCATGGTGCGAATGAACTGAGACTTGTTTTCAGGAATCGCAGTCTCCTTCTGTGTATCGTCTGTAGCCATATACTTTCTAAAGTATACCTGCTTTATGTAAAAACTTCGGATCTCTATACACAAAATCCCCGAGCAGAGTGCTCGGGGATTTTTGTCGTACTACCCGCGATGTCCAATGATGAACTTCTTCGGGTCGTCGCACATGTCCGTGAATGCATGTGCTGCTTCTTTGAGTTTCTGTGAAGAAGACTTTCCGAAGGAAATAACCTCAACCTGGCAGCCTTGATTCATATCTAAGTACTCAATGAGAGGCACAAAATCCCCGTCTCCTGTGGCGAGAATGACCGTATCAAGCTTTGGTGCAAGTTTTACGGCATCAATGGCAAGGCCAACGTCCCAGTCTGCTTTCTTTGCACCGTCTGAGAACACTTGAAGGCCTTTAACCTTTGTTTCAATACCAATCTTTGTAAGCGCTTCGAAAAAAGCACTTTCTTCTCCGGATTCCGTTGAAATAACGTACGCAATAGCACGCACGAGAATACGATCCCCTACTGCTTCTTCAAGCACTTTGGCGAAGTTAACGCGAGATTTATAAAGGTGTTTGGCGCTGTGGTAGAGGTTCTGCGTGTCTATGAAAACTCCTACACGTTGCGCCGGGTGTTTAATAACCGGCATACAATATATGTATTAAAAAATAATGGTGACTCAGAGGAGTCTGTGTCTATTCTAGCACCTGCTTAAAAAAGAAAATCGCGAGCGCAGGGCTCGCGGTTCTCTATCTCTTTAGCCCAAGCTTCTTGATAAGCGTAGAATAACGACGCTTATCATTTCGCTCAAGGTATCTAAGATGCGCGCGACGGTCAGCTACCATCTGGAGCAATCCACGACGTGAATGGAAATCCTTCTTGTTTTTCTTCAGGTGTGCCGTGAGTTCCTCAATTTTTCGGCTAAGCACCGCAACCTGAACACTGACTGAGCCAGTGTCTGTATCGTGGTGCGCCGAGTCTTTGATAACTGCGGTCTTTACGCGTTTCGTAAGCATTAGATGCACCTTACCACACCTTGATTAAAAACGCAAGTGTTTTCTGGTAGAGGGCCTACCGCTTCGTGAAGCCTTCAAAAGCCTTAAGTATTTCAAGGGGAATTGCGAATATCACCGTATTTGATTGGTCTGAGGAGATATCATTCATCGATTGAAGGGTTCGCAGGTGGAGCGCACCTGGGACTGATGAAAGAATCTGAGCAGCATTTGCAACATTTTGAGCTGCTGCGACCTCTCCTTCAGAATTTATGATCACTGCACGCTTCTCGCGCTCGGCTTCAGCTTGTTTTGCGATGGTTCGCTCCATATCTCCAGGCAAACTCACGTCTTTAAGCTCTACGTTCTGTACCTTAAGTCCCCAATTGTCCGTTTCTTCGTCAACAATTGCCCTAATACGGTCTGCAATGCTGTCGCGGCTTGAAAGAAGCTCGTCCAGTGTTACTTCGCCGACAATGTTGCGCATGGTTGTCTGCGCGTACTGTGAAATGGCATAGCGGAAGTCCTCGACAACAATAATTGCCTTCTCTGCATCAGCCACGTTGTAGTAAATAACTGCATTTACGCGGACAGGCACGTTGTCACGGGTAATTGCGTTTTGGTCTGGCACATCAACGGCCTTGGTGCGCATATCGACCTTTTGGAAGCTTTGAAACACAGGAATGATAACGCGCCACCCCGGCTCCATAATCCCTGAGAAACGACCCATTGTGAAACGCACTCCACGTTCATACTGATTTATCTGCTTAATAATGGCAGCAAAAAGCGCAATGGCGAGAGGGAGTGCAAAAATAAGCGAGAATATATCCATATAGTGCTCAGTATACCGCAAGGACCTGTTCATTTGGTTAAGTGCGCACAATATTGTGATGCTACACTTCCGATATGGACGCCAGAGGAATGAAACGTGAGTTTCTTGAATACATTGAAATTGAGCGTGGACGCGCAGTGAAAACGGTTGAGAATTATGACCATTACCTCAACCGCTTCTTTGACCATGCAGGAATTTCAGATACCTCAGAAATAACTGAAGAGCGTATTCGTGAATTTAGGCTCTGGCTTAATCGTCAGCCGGGTACGAATAGTGACTCTATGAAGCGCAGAACGCAGAACTATTATCTTATTGCGCTCCGTGCCTTCCTAAAATACTTACGCAAGCGCGGTATCGAGAGCCTGGCACCTGAGAAAATAGAGCTTGCCAAGCTGCCAGAGCGCCATATTGGCCTTATTTCAAGCGCTGAATTAACGAGGCTCATGGCTGCGCCTA
>JAHJZL010000016.1 GCA_018826405.1 Patescibacteria group bacterium | reverse complement strand
ATGGAGACCGCTACACGCAAGAAGCAACACCAGCGATTCAAAACAAGATTGGGCAATTCACTGGAAACCCACTGATCCGCAATATCATAGGGCAATCTACGTCTTCCTTTGATATCCGTACGCTCATGGATGAGCGAAAGATCCTTCTGATTAATCTCTCCAAGGGGCTCGTCGGGGACACAAACATGCAGTTGCTCGGGTCTATGCTTACAACGCGCATTTTCTTAGCTGCAATGAGTAGAGCGAACTTGCCTGCGCACGAGCTGGCTAAGGCTCCAAACTTCTATTTCTATGTAGATGAGTTCCAGAACTTTGCGAACCAAACGTTCTCAGAGATTTTGTCTGAGGCACGTAAGTATCATTTGAATCTTCTGTTAGCGCATCAGTATGTGGCGCAGATGGAGGAAGAGGTGCAAGCAGCAGTCTTTGGAAACGTTGGTACGACGGTGTCATTCCGTGTTGGTCCTCTTGATGCCGAACTTCTTGAGAAAGTGTTTACGCCAGAATTCTTGCAGGAAGACTTAGTTAACTTAGGTTTTGCACAGGTATACCTCTCACTCATGATTGATGGAATTGGATCGCGCCCTTTTTCTGGCGTAACTATTCCTCCAATTGAAGCACCGCAGAACTCTCATAGGTCTGAAGTTATTCAGCACTCTCGCACCGTCTTTGGTACGTCGCGCCAACTAATTGAGGACAAGGTTCAGACGGAATACTCAGAGGTACACGAGCAAGCACCTAAAGTTGAACCAAAACAAAAGGCCCCAGTGCGGCAAGCGCCACGCAGTACTGAACGAGCTCCTGAGAAACAAAAGCCGCGACCAGAGCCTGCTGCAAAAACCAAAACAGCTTCTGATTTAAAAGAAATTCTTCGCTCAACAATTGCAGCTTCTCAGAAAGAGCAAAGCAAAAAGCAGGACTCAAAGAAAGATGTTTTGCAAAAGACGCTGCGCGAGGTTGTGGGGGAGAAACCTCAAGAGAAAAAAGAATCTCCAGCACCATCAGTGTTTGAAGTTCCGGAAGAAACACTGCGCTCTATATTTAAAGATGTCTAAGTTGCTGTTGAGTGTAGTGCTTGCTCTTGTAGGGATAAGCATTCCTGCGAGCGTGAATGCCGCTGTACTCATTAGCGAAATAGCGTGGATGGGAACTTCCGTTGATAACGGAAGTTTTTGCGAATGGGTTGAGTTGCAGAATACTGGCGAGGAGGAAATCTCGCTTTCTGGGTGGAAGCTAAAGACTCTGGACCGAGGAATGGCTGTGCCGCTATCTGGCCGCATCGATGCTGGAGCATACTATCTTATTGTTCGCGCAACGCCTTCAGCATGTCCTGATCCTGTACCTGGAGTCGAGGAAGATCTGAAGTACACGTTTGGGGGCGGACTTTCTAATGCAGGAGAAGTACTCATTCTCTCTTCTCCTGAGGCGGAGATAGAGCGAATTGATGCAGCAACTGGATGGGAGAGGGTTGTTGGAGGAGATAGTACTCGAAAGCTCACCGCGCAGCGCGCGGGAGATGCTTGGGTAACGGCAGCGGCAACTCCAAAGGCAGCAAACGCAACTGAGTCAGTCGCTGCAGAAACAAAGACTTCCTCTGGCAGCAGTACGAGTACAAATAAAGCGCCAAGTAATCCGGTGCCCACTTTCTATATTGAGGCCGGGGGAGACAGAATAGTTTCTGCAAAGGCACATGTGCCGTATGTACCAATTATTTATGACAGCGAAGGAAGGGTAGTTAAACATGCGTACACAACATGGGCGTTTGGAGACGGGAGTAGAGATCTTGGCCCGCGCGTATCTCATGCGTACAGAGAGCCGGGAGAATATTTAGTAGTTATTCGTGCGCAGCAAGGGTACAGTTCTGGCGTTAGTTCTTTTGTAGTAACAGCTGATACTGCTGACATTGAAATATCAGCGCTTTCTGAGAAGGGAGTTTCTCTTACAAATACCGATACACGTATCCTTGATTTGTCGGAGCACAAGCTCGTGTCCAAGAATGAAGAATTTCGTATTCCAGCAGATACAAACATTTTGCCTGGGAGAACAGTTATCTTTCCTCCTGAAGTTACT
>JAHJZL010000015.1 GCA_018826405.1 Patescibacteria group bacterium | reverse complement strand
CAAGAGTGTTCTTGGCAAGTTTGAGTGAATACGTTTTAAGGTGGTCAGCATCCTTCCACCGCGTCGCACGTCTCTCAAAGTACAGGGCCGTCAAAGCCGGTCACCCCCGTTCTGCATCCGTTCAGGAGAATGGATGCAGAAAGGGACCGATCGAACTATCGTTGCTTAAGTGCGCGATCCGCTTCCTTCTTAGCTTCTAGACGTTTCAAATCCTCTCGTCTGTCAGCTTTACCTTTTCCGCGGACAATTGCAATAGAAAGCTTTAAATACCGTCCATTATTATACATCTCTAAAGGCACTACTGTCAATCCTTTCTTGGATTCAGCATCAAGCACCTCTGCGATCTCTGCCTTCTTAAGAAGGAGTCTACGTGGGCGCTCAGGATCGTAACTTTTGGGTGCATTTGCCTGCTGATAGGGAGGGATGGTTGCCCCAACGAGAAAGGCCTCAGCGCCTCGGACCACTACGCGAGAACCATCAAGAGACCCGAGTTTTGCTCGGATAGACTTAACTTCGTACCCAAAGAGCTCTATCCCTGCCGTAAGGGTTTCAAGCACTTCAAACCGGAGTCTTGCTTTCTTGTTCTCAAGAAGAGATGCCATACCTATAAAAGGTAGCAGGATTTGGCAGAAAACGCTCTCCCGTTTCGCCTTCCTTTAAATGTGCCGTATAATCTCTGGACTATGGCTCCTATAAAAAAATCGGCTCCAAAGCCACCACCAAAGAAGAAGAAGGGAACAGGGCGCGGGAAGGGGAAATTCCCTATGCCGAAAGGTACAAGCTTTACGGGCAATCTACTTTCAACGATTCTCGTTATTCTTATCCTCATTAGCCTTTACTCCCTTATAGGAGGCGGCAAAGAGCCAGAGCCAGCAACACTCTCAGAAGTAGCGGCTGATGTTAAGGCAGGGCAGGTAACTGCAATTATGATCTCCGGCAATGAGCTCGGCATTACCTATGCAGACGGCTCCGAGAAGAAATCAATGAAGGACCCAGACGCGTCCTTGCCAGAGACTCTCGCTGCATACGGCGTAACTGCAGAGCAGCTCTCTGCAGCGGGTATTCGAATTGAACGAGAGTCTGGATTCAAGTATTGGTTCTTTAACCTCGCTCCTATTCTTCTTCCTATTATTTTCTTAGGCGTACTGTTCTGGTTCCTTACGCGCCAGGTTAAGGGTGCAGGCATGCAGGCATTCTCATTCGGGCAGTCAAAGGCTCGCATGATTGACCCTGCTGATACAAATCAGCGCGTAACCTTTGCTGACGTTGCAGGAGCTAAAGAAGCTAAGGAAGAGTTGCTTGAAATTGTAGACTTCCTCAAGAACCCTAAGAAGTTCCTCGACATCGGTGCGCGTATTCCTAAGGGAATCCTCCTTATGGGAGCACCAGGAACAGGAAAGACACTGCTTGCACGTGCTGTTGCGGGAGAAGCAGGTGTACCGTTCTTCTCAATCTCAGGATCTGAGTTTGTTGAAATGTTTGTTGGAGTTGGAGCGTCCCGAGTACGCGACCTCTTCCAGGTAGCAAAGCGCACAGCGCCATCCATTATCTTCGTAGACGAGATTGATGCAGTAGGACGTGTGCGTGGCTCTGGAGTTGGTGGAGGAAATGATGAGCGTGAGCAGACCCTCAACCAGATTCTCGTTGAGATGGATGGATTTGATCCTACAGAGAAAGTAATCATCATGGCAGCTACGAACCGTCCTGATGTTCTCGATCCGGCGCTTCTTCGCCCAGGACGCTTTGACCGCCGCGTTGTTATTGATCTTCCAGACCGAAAGGATCGCCTTGAGATTCTTGCAGTACACGCACGCAAGAAGCCATTTGGCCCAGATGTTGATTTTGAAGTTATTGCAGAGCGTACTCCAGGATTCTCAGGAGCTGAGTTGTACTCACTCATGAACGAAGGAGCAATTCTTGCAGCACGTGAGGAGCGCAAAGAAATTACGCAGTACGATCTCATCCGTTCTATTGAAAAGGTTATGCTTGGCCCAGAGCGTAAGTCACACTTGCTTGGCAAGAAAGAGAAGCGCCTAACGGCGTATCACGAGGCAGGACACGCACTTGTTGGTTCAGTGCTTGAGCATGCAGACCCGATTCACAAGATCTCTATCATCAGCCGCGGACGAGCTGCGGGATACACGCTTAAACTTCCTTTTGACGACAAGAAGATGCACTCTCGCAAGAGTTTCTTGGACGACATAGCAGGTACTCTTGGCGGCTACGTTGCTGAAGAGATGGTGTACGGAGACGTAACCACAGGCCCTTCAAACGATTTGTCTGTTATCGCAAACCTCGCACGCAATATGGTGTCTCGCTACGGAATGTCTGATGCGCTCGGACCAGTTGCGTATGACGCAGACCGTGTAAACGGAGAGGGAGGATACTCTCAGGCAGTTGCAGCTAAGATTGATGCAGAAGTCGCACGTATTATTGACGAAGCTAAAGACCGAGCACGCGTCGTACTTATGGAGCACCGCAAGGCACTTGATGCTATTGCTGAACGACTCGTTGAAGTTGAGACCCTTGAGCGAGAAGAGTTTGAAAAGATTCTTATCGCAAACGGCATCACGCCAAAGACGAAAGACGAAGAGAATATATAAAAGAAAAACGGCCCGAAAGGGTCGTTAGTGGTAAGCGATAGGCGTTGATTCGGCTACGTGCTTCAGCACGTAGCCGAGAAGGTTCAGGCCGGCGAAGCCCAAGTAGACGAAGAGGGTAAGGCGCAGAAGGCCCAGTCCGTCGCCGTTTTGCCACTGAGCCAGGCCGATGATGATGCTGCTGCCGAACAGGCAGAGGATCACCACGCACAGCCACTCCCCGACGTACCAGACCTTGATGTCTGACTGGTTCCTTTTCAAATGCCGCAGCATCCGATATGGGCTTAGAAGGGAATTGAAAACCCACCCCCAGAACCGACCCAGCACATAGCCAGGTCCACTCGTTACATGTGTCTCGGACATGGGTTCCTCCGTGTCTGTCCTTTCGCACTCTATAGATTCCCGTATATTTGTCCACCCTCTTGGACTCGAACCAAGGACCGCGGAGGTATAAGCTCCGTGCTCTAACCAACTGAGCTAAGGGTGGTCTGTGGAATACTGTAGCGCAGTCCTACTCTGGATGCACCTCTTCGTCTGCTTCTTTTGCGAGGGCTCTTAGAAGCGGGTACTTCTTAAGTTCTGGATCTTCAGCTATAAGTGCTGCAGCCTCTGTTCGTGCAGCTTCTACCATCTTTATATTCTTCAGGGCTTCCATAGCTATATCAGATACTCCCCATTGGCGCGCGCCGTATAACTCTCCAGCTCCGCGCAGTGCAAGATCGTACTCAGCAAGTTCAAATCCGTTCTTTGCTGTCGTGAGTGCTTTGAGGCGCTCCTTTGTTGTGGGTCCATAAGACTCAGGAAGCACAAAACAGTACGCCTGATTGCTTGAGCGGATAACGCGTCCGCGTAACTGATGCAACTGTGCAAGCCCAAATCGCTCTGCTCCTTCAATGAGGATAACTGTTGCGTTAGGTACATTCACTCCAACTTCAACAACAGACGTTGCAACGAGGATGTTAATGGATCCCTTCTCAAAGCGATTCATAACATCCTCTTTCTCCTTTGGTGTCATCTTGCTGTGCAAGATATCTATTTCAGCGTCAGGAAAAATAGAATCCTTGAGACGTGCTGCTTCTGCCTTTACAGATTTTGCTTGCACTGCCATTTCCTTAGACGGATCTGGTTCGTCAATGCGGGGGCAGATAACATACGCTTGATGTCCAAGAGCAAGTTCCGAGCGAACACGCGCATACGCTTCTTCTCTTTTCTCTGGCCCCACAACCTGCGTTATAACGGGTTTTCTTCCAAGAGGCATTTGATCTAGAAGTGAGAGATCTAAATCTCCGTATATAGAGAGGGCGAGTGTGCGAGGAATAGGGGTAGCCGTCATAGACAGAAGGTGTGGCGCAAGCTGCCCATCTTTCCGTGTGAGCTTCTGTCGGTGTGCTTTTCCGAAGCGATGTTGCTCGTCAATGATGGCGTACGCAAGGTTCTCAAAGGCAAGAGACTTATACACGAGTGCGTGCGTCCCAATAACAATGGGAATCTCTCCATTAGCTACCCATTTTGAAAACTGTGCACGAGACACCTTTGCAGACTCCTCGTACCGCACCTTTGACGGGAACTTCCTGCACTCGCTCCCTGTAATAAGGCCAATCGGTATTGGGTGGTCTTTAAAGTATGAGACGAATGTAGAGAAGTGCTGCTTCGCAAGTATTTCTGTAGGGCACATATAGGCAACCTGCAGAGTCCCTGCAACACGTCCTGGAGGTCTGCTCGTTGCAACCATGTATGCAGTAGCAGCAGCAACTGCAGTCTTTCCGCTTCCTACATCTCCCTCAAGCAGGCGACGCATAGGGTGAGGCCGCTCAAAGTCTGAGACAATACTTTCAATTGATTTCTTCTGTGCCTCTGTTGGCGGAAAGGGGAATGAATCCATAAACGCTTGCAGGGATGTGCGGTCTACATGCACCGGCAGAGACTCTTCCTTAGTAGCATCCAGTCTTCTCTTTTGCGTGGTGAGTTGGATGGCAAGTACTTCCTCAAACGCAAAGCGTTTTCTCGCCGCTTGAGCGTCAGGCAGTTTTCTTGGCGCATGTATCCAAATGAAGGCAGTACTAAGAGAAGGAAGGTTGTATCGCTCCAGAAGTTCCGGCGGAATCGGATCTGCTATCTGCTCGTGTGCGCCCGCTTCAAACGCACGCTTAACGGCATGTAGAAACCAGAGCGAGGACACACCTTTTGATTCAGGGTATATGCCGTGCAGAGATTCTTGATCTGCTCCTTGTGCATGCTGGAACAAGGTTTCATGCACGTCTTCTGGATTAACAGGAGAGCGATCTATTTCTGGATTTGCGAGATATACCTTGTCTCCCGTGCCTGCAATCTTTCCGCTTGCTTTAACGTGCATGCCGTCTGCGAGGGACTTTGCAATATAGGGCTGGGAAAACCAACGGAGTTTAATCCTCCCCGATGCGTCCTCAAGCCACGCCTCTCCCATAGGACGTCTACTCTTCCATGCCTTCTTAGCCTCTGGTTTGCGTATGGTGCCGTAGAGAGTAACTTCGGCGCCTGCAGCGGCACCCGCAATGGTGCCTGTGGGCCCGACATTCTCGTAGCGCGCAGGGAAGTGATACAGAAGGTCTCGCAACGTAAGGACGCCAAGTTTCTGCAATGCCTTCTTCTGATCCGGCTTGAGTCGCGGGAATAGCTCGCTGAGTGCAGATTCGGGCTTCATGCACCTAAGTATACCTGGTAGCATTTTTGGAAGCAGCATGGTCTTATAGAGGTATGAAAAAGATGTCATTTCTTCTCGTTGCTATTGTTTTTGTTCTGGGGGCACTACCGATTGATTCAGTGCATGCCGCTGAGGCGCTTACCTTTGAGGTTACAAACATAACTATGGTGCCTAAGCCTCCTACGTGTTCTGCACGCGGATCTAAGCGCACGATGCGTTCTGGCGATGCGTTCCATATAACTTGGAAGAGTAAGGGAGCCGATAGGATGATTGGCCTTTCAGATGGAACAACAGAATGGCCAACTAAGGGCAAGCAACGCGTTGCTATAGGAGTTGTTGGAAAGCATATTTTTCCTCTCACCTTCATAACAAAGCACGGAGGGGTAGAGACCTGTGAGGTGAAGATATTTGTGCACCCGAAGAAAGACTAGGTATGGCAGCTGCGAAGAAAACACCAAAGCAGATTCTCGCTGCCTTTAAAGAAACTGGTGCACGTATTGAGACTAAGGGCCGAGTTAAGCTAAAGAAAGCTGCAGACCTCTCGCTCTATTACACGCCAGGTGTTGGGGTTGCATCAGAGCATCTTTCAAAACACCCTGAGGATGCTGCACTATATTCAGTTAAGAAGAACAGCGTCGCTGTAATTTCTGATGGATCTGCAGTGCTCGGACTTGGGAACATTGGCCCTTACGGAGCACTTCCTGTGATGGAGGGAAAGGCGCTTATCTTTAAAGAGTTCGCTGGTATTGATGCGTGGCCTATTGTTTTAAATACACAGGATCCAGACGAGATTGTACGTACGGTACTTGCCATTGCTCCTGGATGGGGAGGAATTAATTTAGAGGACATCGCTTCTCCACAGTGTTTTGAGATTGAGCGAAGGATTAACGATGCGCTTCCTATTCCTGTTATGCATGACGACCAGCACGGAACAGCTATT
>JAHJZL010000014.1 GCA_018826405.1 Patescibacteria group bacterium | reverse complement strand
TTCGCCGCCAAGACCAAGCGCTGAAACAAAACGCGCCTTATCAAATCCGACGATCATCTCCTCTCCAATGAAGATAACTGGGACACCCATCTGTCCGCTCTTATCAATCATTTCCTGACGCTTCTCCATATCCTGTGCCACGTTGTATTCAGTGTATGCAACATTGTTCTCCTTAAAGAACTCCTTGCTCATCTGGCAGAAATGGCACGTTGGTGTGGTGTAAATTGTTACTGTCTTATCCATACATTTATATTGTTTAGGTCTGTTTAGTATAGCATTTAGCTTTTTGGGTGATAGAGGGACAAGTTCTTAAAGGGTATTAAAGCAATTACCCCAGCATCTACGTAGTAACTAGTGCGAGTAACTAACCCTCCCGTTAAAGTTCCAATTGTTCCATTATCTTGTTTAGAATTGGTGAGCCCAAATACTATGTCGTCAGCCTCACCTAATTCTTTTCCTTCACGCATAAGTTGAGCCACAGCAGGCGGGAGGAAAAATGTTGCAGACCTTCCCTTACCAAGGATTCCGTCTTTGCTTTCAATCAACACCCACGCAAAAGCCTCAATTTCGCCATTCTTGTCCTCGGCTCCTCCCTCAAAACTAACCCAGAAGTCTGCTGAAGGTTCATGTGTCTTAGCCTCCTCTAATCTATTTAAAGCTCCTGTGTATGTCTCCTCATCACTTAGAGGCTGATCCGAGACACCTGATGCAGCTGCAACTCCAGCAGACTCAAACTTTTCATCAGGAAACATTAACTCAAAGGCCTGCAACGCAGCATTAATCTTTACAGGATTCTTTGATGCAACAACAATCCTTTTCATACAATTTATTTCCAGAATACTATCCAGTCCAAAGCCCGCGTATACCAGGGAACTTCCTCAACAACAGGAACTTCCTTCGGAGGAACGACGATAATCACCTCCTCTCCCGGGCGTGCAACCCCATACGTTTGACGCAGTGTGGCTTCATGTCCACGTTCTGTTGAAAGCTCGTCTATATTGTCTTGCAGAATTGCTTGTCGCTCTGTTAGAAGTGCGAGCTCAGCCTTTCTGTCATCAACTGCCTTGCGGGCAATCTCCTCTTTGCGAGCAATTCCCCACACTAAAAACAAAAGCCATATAACGACAAGGGAGAGGAGCGCTGCAAGGGCATATTGCCCTACTCGTTGCTTTGTTGCTTTGCGAGGCATTCCACTCAGTATACCAAGGTCTACCGATCACTATCCTGCACCATCTTCATGAACACGTCTTGAGGGATATCCATCTTTGCGTGCTCGCCTCGGCGCTTCTTTCCCTTCTTCTGCTTCTCAAGGAGCTTCATCTTACGCGTAATATCTCCTCCATACAGGTACCCTGTTACGTCCTTGCGGAGTGCTGAAATAGACTTAGACGCGATAATGCGACCAAGTGCATGCGCCTGGATTTTAAGGACAAACATCTGTCGAGGGAGAATCTTCTCAAGCTTCTCAACCATACGCTGCCCCTCCTCTTCAACTCGCCTACGAGACACAACGCGAGCAAATGCAGGAACTGGTTCTTCGGCAACATAGATCTCAAGCTTAACAACGTCTGCCGGGCGCTCATCAAGAAATTCGTATGAAAGCGAAGCGTACCCAGAAGAAGCATTTTTAACCTTGTCGAAGAATCCACGCATAAGTTCTCGGAGCGGCATTTCAGCGACAAGCTCAATACGCCCGTCCAAATGCGTTTCTGTGTCCATCACCGCACCCTCATGATCATGGAAAAGCTGGATCAATGAAGAGAGTGATTCTGCTGGAGTTATAAGAACAACTTTTACCCACGGCTCTTCAATTGCCTGAATGTCTCCAAAGGCAGGAAACTTTGAAGGTGTGTATACCGTCTCACGCTTTCCATTCTTTCCCGTAACAATGTAAGCAATAGTAGGTATCGTAACGATAAGTGTGAGATTGAATTCTCTCTTCAATCGCTCTGTCACAATTTCAAGATGGAGCATTCCAAGGAACCCACAGCGGAATCCGCGCCCAAGTACGCCTGAAGACTCCTCCTCAAAAGAAAGCGAGGAATCAGAAAGACGCAGTCGCTCAAGGGACTGACGCAGCTCTGTGAGGTCGTCTTGGCTCTCAGGGTATACCGATGCCCAAACCACAGGACGAGGCCGCTCAAAGCCTCCTAGAGCCTTACGAGGGCCTTTATCTGTAAGGATTGTGTCTCCAACTGCTACCACTCCCGCCTCTTTAACTCCTGTTACGATATAGCCAATTTCCCCTGCAGAGAGGCTCTCGGTCTGAAGCTCGTCTGGCATGAAAATACCGGTCTCAAGTGCAGTGAACTTCTGCTCAGCAGCTGAGAATCGGAGCACGTCTCCCTTCTTAAAAGAGCCGTCAAACACTCGAGCAAAAACTGCAATACCTCGGTGCGGAGTAAAAGAGAAATC
Source organism: Patescibacteria group bacterium (assembly GCA_018826405.1). Taxonomy (GTDB): domain Bacteria; phylum Patescibacteriota; class Minisyncoccia; order Phycocordibacterales; family Phycocordibacteraceae; genus C7867-001. The sequence continues at coordinate 10,195 of JAHJZL010000014.1, read as the reverse complement.
AAAAATAAGTGCGCGGGAGTCTCCGGCTTCGCTTGCGCGAGGCGCTGGCACTCGTGCAATAACAGCCTCGAGGAGATCTTCAACACCTGCTCCTGTTTTCCCAGACACAGCTAGGACAGTTTCTGGCTCAACATTTAGAAGTTCTGCTAGTTCTAGAGTTACATCCTCGACACGAGACGCAGGCGCATCAATTTTTGAAAGCACAGGAATAATTACACACCCTGCATTGCGTGCCATGCCGAGCGTTGTAAGGGTCTGCGCTTGAATTCCTTGAGTTGAATCAACCAAGAGAATCACTCCCTCAACTGCAGAAAGGGCGCGAGATACTTCGTATGCAAAGTCTATGTGCCCTGGAGTATCAATAAGGTTAAGGACGTACTCAGTTCCGTCCTTAGCTTTGTATTGCATGCGCGCTGGCTGCATCTTAATCGTGATGCCGCGCTCTCGCTCCAAATCCATTTTGTCCAAAACTTGGTCTCGCATTTTCCGAGCTTCAATCGTTCCGGTACGTTCAAGAAGCCTATCGGCAAGCGTAGACTTCCCATGGTCAATATGGGCGATGATGCTGAAGTTTCGTATGTTCATGGCGTACTACGCGTCTGAACGGTCGGAGAGCACAGGGCCTGATGGCTTCAGTGCTGTTCCTAGTTTCAACCGCCGCAGAGAAGCAACGAGATCCTTGAACTCTTGATTTGCAAGAAGAGCCAGAACCGCTGCTGCTACCGTAAGTCCCACCATACCAGCAAGCGCAGCTTCAGCAAAGACAATAAGAAGGGTCGTTGCGGGCGCTAGAGATGCAGTAAAGGAAAGGACGCCGTAACTTGCAGCACCTCCAAGAATGGCCGCACCGAAGCCCTCAAATAGCGGTCTCAACAGACTCTTTGCTACACCTGGCGCAACACTCCTCAGTGTAATGAGCGCAATGGCACCTGTCGCAAGTTGTCCGAGCGCAGCACCAAGAGCAATCAGTAATATTGCAGAACCCTGAGTATCTTCAATGCGGAAGAGTGCCTCTATAAAGAATTTAAAGACGGGGAACGCAGCAGCGAGTTCGAGCGCTGCCCATGCAAAGAACACGGAGATGCCTGCACCAACTGCTTGAATAATAAGTGGGTTCCAAGACTTCTGTGCTGCATAAAAGGCCCGGGAGGCAAGCAGCACTAATCCCTGAGCTATAAGTGCAGACACAAGCACAGCAAGAATTGCAGCGGTAAGCTTTGTCGCATTCCAATCAAACGCTCCTGTTCCAAGCACAATGCGCACTATGTGCGCACGCAGCACAAGCGTAAGCACAGCAACAATGGCAGACCAAAAGATAATGTGCCGTGCCGCTGCAGAGAGAGTTGATTTAAATGCTTCATATCGCTTAGCTTCCATAGATTCAGCTAGTACCGGGAACGCTGCAGTTGCATAGGAGGCTCCAATTAAAGAGAGCGGCACTGCCTGCAAATTACTTGCGAGTGTGTAGACAGCAATGCTTCCCTCTCCCGTTCGTGCCGCAAGAATAGTAAGCATTAAGGTTGTAACTGATCCCATGGCAAGCGCAAGAGAACGCGGCACTGAATCCCGCACAACTGGCCATAACAATTTCGGAGACGGCCACTCAAAGCCTGGTACTAACTTTGCGTTAATAAGAACAGGAATATGTACAGCAAGGTGCGCAAGCGCGCCAATGAGCACTCCCATACCAATACCTATGAGTCCGAACATTGGGTACAGAACAACTGTACCGAATATAATTCCAAGGTTATACAGCACTGGAGACAGTGCGAACAATACAAATCTCCTGCTAACTTGTGTAACGCTCGTTACAATTCCAGATAAACCAAGCAGTATTGGTTGGATCAAAAGCAGACGAGTGAGTAACACAAATGCATCTGCATGTACCGATCCTGCTGCATTTGGGAAGAGAAGGAAGATAAACGAAGGAACGAAGAATGCGAGCACTATACAGATCAAACCTCCTCCTATAAACAGGAATGACGCAGTTTGTGATAGCAATCTCCTATTCTGTTCCTTGTTTCCTCCTGTAAGACGTGGAATAAGGACATACGCAGATACAAGTGAAGCAACAAGCGCAAACACAAGATCTGGCACCTTAAAGGCTGCGTAATACAGATCAAGTACTTCCCCTGCTCCAAAGCTATGCGCAAAGAGTCTGTCTCGCAGCAATGCAAGAATTTGTGAGGCAAGTGTAAGCCCTGCAAGCACGTACGCGGCCTGATGAAGGCCGCGTACAGGTGCTGATAGGGTTTTTAGTATTGCTCGAACCATGTACGCCCGTAAGAACTACTGGCCACGTACATTAGTTGCAGGCTCGTTAATTGATCCCTGCGGAATTCCAAGGGCGCCAAGACGAGATGGAGGGAACGGATTCCTTCCCTGTCGAAGCGCAGCTAGGTCAGCTGCAATTGCCTCTTCGTTCTCTGGTGAGAGCGCTGCAACTGCTTCAAGCTCTGCAATAGCGCGATCATACTGTCCGCTGATGCCATACATAACTCCTAGGAAGAAGCGTGCATTTGCGTACTGTGGATTAAGCTCTACAGCACGTGCGAGTGCCTGAATTGCTCCTGCGTTGTCTCCATTTGCTGAGCGCAGGATACCAACCTGGAAGAGGATAGCTGGATCGTTCGGAGCGAAGTATGCTGCGGCCTGCGCTGCCTCAAGTGCCTCACGTGCACGTCCTTGCTGCACCTCAAGTTGTGACAAGAGGAAGATTGCCTCTGTGTAGTCCCGCTTTAGGTTTATAGCCTGCATCAAGCTTTCTCCTGCAGCCTCTGGATCTTCGTTTGCAATCTCAAGCTGTGCAACAACGAATGGCAGTGTTGGATTTGTTGGGTTCAATGCAATTGCCTTGTCGTATGCTCCCTTTGCATTGTCGTATGCTCCCTCAATGTTTAGCGGAACAACAGTCTGGTACACGTTTCCTAGAATCGCCCAGTTCTGATAGTTGTTTGCTCCAAGGCGAGTTGCTGTAAGGGCAGCTTCAATACTTCCGGACAATGCCTGCTGGAACTGCTGCTGAGCATCAGCTGCTGCAAGCGTTGTGTCAGACGCAATGCTGTTCATACGCGCAATCCCTACACCAGCAGCAAGCTGGTATGCACGATCTGATGGGGCAAAGAGAATGGAGCGTGCAATGTCTGCTTCAGCCTCTTCAAGATTTCCTGATGAGAGCGCAACGGTTGCTTCTGTGTACGCAACACTAGCAAGGTATCGCTCAATAACTACATATGCAGCAACAATTGATGCAAGCAAGAGCAGTGTAAGCGCAAAGACAATAATGAATCCTACGCGTGGACTACGTGCGAAGATAACTCCCCATTCGCGCGCATGTGTTCCGTATCGTGTTGAAGATACGAACAATCCTGCGAACAAGAATCCAGCGAGCAACACAAGTGGACCTGGGACGTTAAATATTGCGAGCGCAAGCACATACAACATACCGGTGAAGGATGCTGCAGACACGAAGCGGATAAATGGGTCCTGTGGCAAGCGCAAGAGAAGCATGCGGAGTCCAAAGAACAAGAACAGTCCGATAAACCCAACCCACGCAAGAGCTCCGACAAGACCAGTAGTTACGAAGGATGAAGGAATAAATCCAATTCCAGAAGAGAAATCAATGTTCCAGAAGATGGTGTCATTCAAGCTACGATCCTTGTACTGCACCCACTGAGCTCCGAATGTTCCTGGGCCTGAACCAAAGAGCGGTGAAGATGCGTAGGTGTGTCCTCCAATATCAAAGGTGGACTGCCATGATGGACGAACATCAAGAACGTTAGTACCCATTGCGCTAACAAGCGCATTTCCAATTGTTGATCCTCCAATGAGGAAGAAGAGTGAGATTGCGAGAGTTGCTAGCGGTGCTGCAAGTGAACGAGATGAGCCTTCCTCTTCTTCAGAATCTGCTTCTGCAAGCATAAGTGCAACTCCATCAAGGTCAGCGTCGTCAGCTGTAGGGCGGCGGCGCATAATAGCCTCAATAAACAGCGCGAGAGAAACGAGCGCGACCAAAGACCATACGAGCGCTGAGTTAACGAGCGCAAGCATGAGTAGACCAACACCTGCACCAGTTAGGACGAGTACACGGTTACGTCCCTCAAGTGGGAGCAAGCGGATAGCAAGCAAACACATTACAACTCCAAGACCTACGAACATTCCGAAGTCAGAGAATGAACCAATGAGGTTTGTTGTCGGAGAAATGAAGTTTGGCACAACACGTCCAAGCACAAGAATGATCACCTGCGCAATGAGTGTGAGCCCGAAAACGATAGAAGAAACCTTAAAGAAGGTCTGGTAGCTTTGTGTGCGGCGAAACGCAAGGGCCGTAAGCGTTGCAAGCACAGCAAGAATCAACACGAAACCAAAGGTATCTGTTTCAAGTTCAGTACCAAAGAATCCATTCTGTATCCCTACTCCTGAGAATAAGGATGAGAGCAGATATGCGAGTGGAACGAGCCACAATGCTCCAAGAAGCGGTAGCGGCGGGACAATAACATTTCCTCGGGTGAGCCTTGCGAGAATAAAGAGCGCAAGCGTAACAAGTGCACCGAGGGCGATAATCGTTACCTTCGTGTACAGGAAGGGAATCGTTAGAACAGGGATAAAAGCGGCAACGCTCAATGCGAGCGTTAGTACTGCTGCCCAGCTAGTGGCAACATCAAACGACAGACGCTTAGTGCGTGCAGGTCGTACTCCAGTTGAATTCTCGTGCATAGATATAATTAAAAAACGGCCCTAGTAATACTCTTGAGTATACCGCGCACACATAAGAGCAGTGTGTAATGGGTGGGGACATATATTAGGCAAAACCCGCCGGTTAGGGCGGGTTTTGCACGAAGTATGGATACCGGTCCGATAAGCCGAATTCTGTCCCTTCAAAGAAGAGGACGGTTATCTATCTGGGATTGTTGTTGCCAACAACCTCGAGCGGCGCTCCCGCACAATGACGGGCACGGCCTTGCACAGGGGTAAGGATTTAGCCGTTTCAGCCTGAAATCACTTTCAGGACACTCTATGAAAGAGTCTCTATCCTTTCGGAGTCGAGCGTTTCTGTTCGCACCTCGCGCCTTTCAGCGGACGGGCGTTACCCGCTACCTTTCTGCAGCAGAAGCTGCCTGTGTTCGGACTTTCCTCTCTGACGCACGAATGCACCAGAGCAACCGTCTGGACCGGTCCACATGGATTATGCCACGATCCTTGATTTTTTCCTAGATAGGCAATGCGAGCTGTGTTCCAATACCCCAACCCTGTCTTTCGGCTTCTCCAGGAACAGTTTCAAGCACATAGGGAACTGGCTCAGACGGGAAGAAAGACTGCGGGAAAGATTCTGGCGTTGCCTCCCTTTCTATCCCTACAATAATTCCCTCTTCATTAATCCAGATCATATCAATTGCAAACTGCATGTCTTTCATCCAAAAGCCGTGCAGGTCTTTTGCTGGAAACACGAAAAGCATTCCGTAGTTCTGAGGAATACTTTCCCTACCACTGAGTCCCTGTTGCCTGAGTGCATCTGTGTCTACTACTTCGTATGTAAAGTTAGATTTCTCTTGTATCTGTATCTGTTCAATAGGTGCATGCGTTTTTGTTGCCCAGAACAATCCCCCTGCAACTATTCCCAGAGCAGCGCACAAAAGGAAAATGACAGTGTTTAATTTCATACGGTAATAACTGGCAAGTTTGCAGTATCAATAGATCCCTTATACAGAATATGTGGGATTCCAACAAACAAAAGATGTCTTTCTCCCTTTAAAGCCTTCTCCTTATAATACAGTTTGGTTGACTCGGGAAGTTCCGAGTACGGTTTTAGTTCCTCAGGAACAAAACCTGAAAAATTTCCTGTACTCATTTTGTCCGAAGAATTCTTGTCAGTATTCAAGTAGATAATTGTATTCTCTGAACCAAGAAGTTCTGGATCAACCTGAAAGAACTTCATAGTTTTAGTTTCTAACCCAGCCTCCTCAAGAGCTTTCTTGAGCTCCTGAGGATGCACTGCCGTTAAATGGAGCACGTCATTCCATGCAGCCTCAAGTGTAGGAATATATTGCTCCATAATGTGAGCACGGTCCGCATATTTACCCGCCTTCTTTTCATATAATTCTGGATGAATTTCTTTCAGTTGATTCAGAGGGTACAGGGTGGTTCCTTCAAGATCTTCTGGAACCATGTGGTAAAGATACTGCTTCTGAACTCGTTCTGAGCTGCCTGTTTTTATGGGAGTGCGCTTCATATTTATAAGATCTTACTTATGAGCATGTGTGGAAAGTATAGAACTATTATGTTTGTTCGGAAAATACTTGCTTCCAGCTCTCAAATAGCCAATACTTTTGTAATATGAAATTCCCTACGAAAACTGCTCGCTCAGTTTTCAAGAAGCTAATTGCCGTTATTCCAAAGAAGTTACAGAAAAAACTCTTTGGACACTACTGGGCAATGCACAGTCCAGATCGTCTCGTTTTAGTTAAAGAAATTCTTCCTAAGTTCTCAAAGGCTGGTGGCACGATGCTCTGGGTTGGATGCGAGAAATATACTCGCACATATCCAAAGCTCTTGGAGAAGCACGGGGGTGTTTGCTGGACTCTTGAACTTGTTCCAGAGCAAAGCCGGTGGGGTAACTCAGGCCGCCATATTATCGGTGATCTTACAAAGGCAGACTTACTGTTTCCAGAACATACTTTTGATGTTGTCTTCTGCAACGGAGTTATTGGTTGGGGTGTGAACGGACCTGAGCAGCAGCGAGATGCATTTCGTGCAATGGCGCACATCATGAAGCCAGGAGCTACTCTGCTTCTTGGGTGGAACACATACCGCAGTAAAGACCCTGTTCTGGCTGGACTTAGTTCAGGGTGGTTTGTACCAGGCACCCTAGACGGTCTTGAACAAAAATTCAAAATCGGAGAGCACGTGTACGAAATTTTTGAAAGAAAGGATTAGTTCTCTTTAGGCGGAGGCGGAGAGATTCGAACTCTCGAGACCCTTTCAGGCCTGCCGCCTTTCCAAGGCGGTGCACTAGACCTCTATGCGACGCCTCCGTGCGTGGCTGTTATACCACGAATTGCTTTCTCTTACGCACCCTTCCCAAGCAAAGCTTCAACCCGGTCTTCAACAGGTGGGTGCGTTGAGAACATGCGATTCATAAACTTGCCTGCCTGGTCTCCAAATGGGTTGCCAATAAAAAGGTGTGCTGTTGCATGATTCGCTCGCTTCATAGGGCGCGCATAGCTACTAATCTTCTGCAGCGCTGAAGCAAGCCCTTCAGGATATCTGGTTAGAAGTGCTCCTGAAGAGTCTGCAAGAAACTCTCTCCTTCTTGAAATAGCCATCTGAATCAACTGCGCAGCAAGCGGCGCTAGGATTGCTGCAACGAGCGCAAGCACCAAAAAGAGTGCCCCGCCTTTATTGTCTCCGCGATCACCTCCTCCAAACAAAGACATGCGTAGGAAGATGTCTGCGATTATCGCGATGAAGCCTGCAAGCACAACGGCAACCGTCATAACAAGCATGTCTTTGTTTCGTATGTGTGAGAGTTCGTGCGCGATAACTCCTTCAAGCTCAACTCGCGTAAGAAGAGACAAGAGTCCTGTAGTTGCTGCAACTACAGCATGTTTGTCGTCGCGCCCTGTAGCGAATGCATTTGGTGCAGGGTCCTCAATCACATACAACCTTGGCATGGGCATGCCTGCTGTTATGGAGAGATTCTCGGTAACTGTATAGAGGTCAAAGTATTCCTCGCGGCTTGCAGGATGCGCTCCGTTCATAGACAACGCAATCTTGTCTGAGAACCAGTAGCTCCCCACATTCATAAGCACGGAGAAGATAACGGCTCCATACAAAATAGCAGGGGAGTTGTAGTACCAAGACACTGCCCATCCAATAGCAATAACAACAATCAAGAACCCAGCCATAAGCAGGTAAGTCTTGAATACGTTATGTGATCTTTCTTGGTATAGGTCTGCCATAGATATATAGACGCTTAGCTAGCTATTTCTTTTCAAATCTATCCTTGTCTCGTCCATAACACTTGTCCATCTTCTTTACGAATTCAGCGTCTAGATCAATTCCATGTCTATTTGCCAAACACATTGCAGCGAATAGTACGTCTACTATTTCTTCTCCTAATTCTTGCGCAGCTTCCTCTGCTTTCTTTTGCTTAGGCCCATACATGTGATTAACGAGCCGAGCAACTTCCCCAACTTCCTCAGTTAATGCAGCGAGTTGCGCAAGTGGCGGCCAGTACGGATCCTTAAATCCTTGCGCCCAGTCATCAATCTGTTTCTGGGCGTCTTTAAGCATGTGTCTTAGAAGGCAACCTTAACAGGCTCGCGAGCAGCCTCTTCTCCTTCAGCAAGCTCAAACAAGCTCATCTGCTTGAAGCCAAACATTCCTGCAATAACATTGCCTGGGAACTGTTCAAGAGCAGTGTTAAGTGTCTGTACGGTTGTGTTGTAGAACCGGCGAGAAGCCATGATCTTGTTCTCTGTGTCAGACAACTCGCGCTGCAACTCCAAGAAGTTTGTATTCGCCTTAAGATCAGGATAACTCTCAGAAACTGCAAAGAGAGACTTAAGTGCTCCAGTGAGCATATTCTCAGCTGCAGCATGCTGCTCCACAGTTCCTGCGTTCATGGCGGCAGTTCTTGCTTCAGTTACTTTCTGAAGTGTTCCGCTTTCGTGAGCAGCATATCCCTTAACTGTCTCAATAAGGTTAGGGATCAGGTCATAGCGCCTTTTCATCTGCACCTCTATATCGGACCACGCTTCCTTCGCGCGGTTACGCAGGCTAATGAAACCGTTATAAGAGAACACAACCCAAAGCACGACGAGGGCAAGAAGCCCTAAAACAACATAAAGAATAGTCATATACATACATTGTAGAGTGCTAAAAAATGTACGCAAGTGGTTTACAGAACGAAGGCTTTGGGTGTAAGGTCTTGGGCGAGGAGGAGAGGAAGATGCACATTAACTGGAACGGGTTTGCTGACTACCTGGCCGAATGGGTACTGGCAGCAACACCTGCGATCTGCTACGGAGCAGTTGGGGTCACTGTTGTTATTGTTATCCTGGAAATTTTCCTGCGACATATAGGCAGCACCCGGAACAATCAGTAACCACAAACGCCCCAGTCCGTTCCGGACCAGGGCGTTTTTCTTACGCTCCTATCTTTAGAAATCCATTCCGCCCATACCTCCCATATCAGGAGCCTGTGGCTTTGGTTCAGGAATCTCTGCAATAGCAGCTTCCGTGGTGAGCAAGATTGCTGCAGAAGAAACTGCATTCTCAACTGCACTGCGAGTTACTTTCACCGGATCAATAATTCCTGCAGCTGCCATGTCTGCAACTTCTTCTCCCTTAAGGGCATCGTATCCGCCAAAGCCCTTGCCGTTCTGCACACGCTCAACAATCGCTGAGCCGTCTTCCTTTCCAGCGTTCATAAGAATCTGGCGAAGGGGACTCTCCAGTGCGCGGCCAACAATAGCGAATCCAATCTCCTCGTCCTTAGTGTCGAATTCCCAATCCTCGACGTTAAGCATGCGAGCAACTTTCGCAAGCGCGGTTCCTCCTCCAGGAACGATGCCTTCTTCAATAGACGCCTTCGTTGCCTTAACGGCATCATCAATCTTATCTTTGAGATATTTCATCTCAGTTTCTGTTGCGGCTCCTACGCGGATAACTGCAACGCCTCCTGAGAGCTTTGCGATACGCTCCTCGAGCTTCTCTTTATCAAACTTAGAAGTTGTTTGAGATACGAGTGCTCCAAGTTGTGTTACGCGCGCTTCAATGTCAGCTTTCTTTCCCTTTCCACCCACAAAGGTTGTAGTGTCTTTCGCCGCAACAACACGCGCAGCCTTTCCAAGAGATGAGAGTTCTACATTCTCAAAGGTCATGCCGAAGTCTCCTGAGATAACCTCTGCACCAACAACAGCTGCAATGTCTGCAAGCATTTCCTTCTTGCGGTCTCCAAAACCAGGAGCCTTAACAGCAATGACGTTAAAGGTTCCGCGAAGTTTGTTAACAACAAATGTTGTAAGTGCCTCTCCCTCAATATCGTCTGCAATAATAACCAACTCCTTGCGACCTCCCTGTGCAACTTTTTCAAGAAGGGGAAGTATCTCCTGCACGCTTGCGATCTTCTTGTCTGTAACAAGAATCTGCGCATCGCGCATCTCAGCCTCCATGCGCTCAGGGTTCGTAACCAT
>JAHJZL010000013.1 GCA_018826405.1 Patescibacteria group bacterium | reverse complement strand
TCTATACAATCTAGACCAAACTGAAATTCCCAATACAGAACTGCGCCTCCCGATCTTTGTCCGATGAATAGAGAGTGCGCAGGCCTTTGTTTCTAGAGCTTCTCCAATACGCCCGGCAAGCGTGCGCATGTACGTTCCTGAAGCGCAGGCGACACGAAGGGTGTAGACGGCATATGTCCTGTTTGGGTGAGCAGAGAAGAGCCTTTTCCAAGATTCTCGCACAGCGTCCTGTCTAAAGTCTGCCCCGAGTACTTTTGAAGGTTCTTCTGATGTTGGAGCAAGGAGAAGAGCATTTGTTATACGCTTCTGAAGTTCTGAAGATGATACTTGCTCCTTGGCAAGAATCTTAATCGAGAAGATTGTTTCAGTATGCGTTGGGATCGTTATTGAATCCAAGTTTCCTTCAAGTGTGTGTAGGAAGAGGGGTTTTCCATCAACTGTCTTTGATGAAAAAGCCGGGTAGGGAACTTCAAAGGATCCTGTTACTTGAGTAAGCGCATCTGCAATTCCAGATTCTGTCTGTATGTCTGCGTGCGTAACAAGTCCAAGCACATCTCCTGTATCAGTTCCGATATCGAGCAAAACCTCAATTTCATATTCTTTGTCTAGCCCGTGATAGCTTTTCTGGTTCTTGCACTCGTCCCCAATAAGTACAAGAAGTTTTCCAGAGGCCATAGGATCAAGTCGGCCCGCATAGCTCAAAGGAACTTCTGAGTACTCAGGGTGGCTATTCTGAAATAGCTTAACTGCCTGAAGAGGAGTTTGTCCCACAAGCTTCTCTATAACTACATACTTCTGCATGTCTTCATCCTATAGAGGAAATACTAAAAAAGAAAACGCACCCGGGGGAGGTGCGTTTGGTTAGGCGGCAAAGCGCCTGGTGTATGTGCTGCTTGAGACGGGACTGAATGTAAGGCCCGTACACATGTCGAGCAGACACAGGAAGTTGTTGGTTTCAGCCCAGATATCAGGACCGCGAACGGCAGAGCAGGTGTACCCCTCAATGAGGAAGGCACCATTCTCAAACGAAAAGCTGAATCGTTGTTTGAGTTCAACCTGTGCCCGCAGGAGTCCATACGCGAATGCGTCTGGGTCTCTGCGAACTTTCAGAACTCCGCTGCGGAGGATGCGAACGACAAGTTTCGCACCCACACTCACGTCCCAAAGTTCTGGGTATATAACGTATCCATCAATCATAAGTACACCCCAAGGAAAAGGAGGCACCTACCATCACAAATTTATATCTCAGGTCTTATTGCCTGAGTCCGGCGAAATGCTACCACTAGCTCAGGAGAGAGTCCACCACTTCCTTCACGTCACCTCCATCTGCCTTTCCTTTGAGTTCTTGCATAAGAGAGCCCATGAAGCGACCCGCGTCCTTTTTCTCTGTAATGCCAGCTGCTGAAAGTTTTTCTGAAACAATTACACGAATTTCATCTTTGCTCATTAACTCTGGCAAGAATGTTTCTATAACGGCAAGTTCTGCAATTTCTGGTTCCGCAAGCTCAGTGCGCCCTGCAGCTGTAAATTGCTCAATTGAATCTTTGCGCTGGTTCGCTGCTCGTTTGATCACTGCTAGTGCCTCTTCGTCAGCAAGAAACTCATCAGGTTTACGCTTTTTGCTCACTACTTCGTTAGTCATTGCAGTTGCAAGAGAACGAAGGGTGCGAAGAAGCACCTCGTCTTTAGCACGGAGGGCATCAGGAATCCCTGCTTTAATAGTCTGGTGTATGGTCATGGAAAAATCCTACCATACGGGCATTCGCTTGGTATACTTTTCGTATCTATGCTTATTTCAGAAAACTGGCACGCCCGCACCTTACAAGAACTCGCAGAACATTTGCGTACAAATACTCAGAAGGGACTCACAAAGAGTGAGGCCTCGGATCGTTTAAAAGAGAAGGGTCCCAACAGCATGCCGTCTCCAGAGAGGGATGGTGTGTTTATGAAGGTTCTTAAACAATTTAAGAGTCCTATTACGCTCGTGCTTGTTTTAGCTGTTGTTGCAACTACTTCTCTTGCGCACTACACCGATGCATTGGTTATAACGGTAGCTCTTCTTGTAAATGTGGGAATGGGCTTGCTCCAGGAAGGAAGAGCTTCGAAAGCCTTTGAGGCTCTTAAGAAGGGAGAAGCACAATTTGCAGTTGTGTTTAGAGATGGAGAGCCTTTCAAAGTTTCTGCAGAGGAACTTGTTGTAGGAGACATCGTCGTTCTGTCTGCAGGAAGTGCAGTACCTGCTGATATGCGCCTCACTGAAGTTCATGGACTCACCGTAAACGAGTCAGCGCTTTCTGGAGAATGGCTTGCTGTTGAGAAGAATACAGAGGTTTCAGGAGAAGAGGCTCCGCTGGTTGAGAGAAGTGGAATGGTATACGCAGGAACGCTCGTAGCTTCTGGAGCTGGAAGGGCAGTTGTCGTTGCAACAGGAGGCGACACTGAGATAGGTCGTATTGCCGTTGAGCTTGGAAGGAAAGATGAATCGGTCACGCCGCTCATGAAGGATATTCGGCAGGTTGCCAGGCTCATCCTGGTCGCAGTTGGATTCATCATGGTAGGCATATTCACGCTCGGCACAGTACGAGGTCTTCCTTTTGATGAGACGCTCTTTACTGCAATTGCGCTAGCAGTTGCAAGTGTGCCAGAAGGTCTTCCTGCAGCAGTTACGGTTGTGCTTGCGCTTGGTATGGAGCGGATTCTGAAATCTGGAGGATTGGTTCGCAATTTGCTTGCAGCAGAAACACTGGGAACGACAAGTATTATTTTGACCGACAAAACAGGCACGCTTACCGAGGGCAGGATGACGCTTGAATCGTATGTAAGCTTGCACGAAACAAGTGAGAGTGCGGAAAAAGGAGGGGCCAGAAGACTCCTTACTGCAGCTGTGCTTGCGTCAAATGCATATGTAGAGGAACGTCCAGACGCAGAGGCCGATGAGAAGCTTGTAGTACATGGAAGGCCGGTAGAGCAGGCAATTGTACTTGCAGGACTTAAGACAGGAATTTCGCAGCAAGCCTGTTTAAGTGCATACCCTCGACTTGATGAACTGCATTTTGATTCTTCTCGGAGGTTTGGAGCAATGCTCGTTCAAAATGAGAAATCTCCGACAGCCTATGTTACAGGAGCTCCTGAGCTACTCCTTTCAACTACTGCATTAGTTATCGGTGCTGAAGGGCACCCGGAGCCACTAACAGAAAAGGCAAGAACATATTTCCTTCGTGCGCTTGAAACTGCAGCAAAAGATGGAAAACGAGTTATCGCTGTTGCCAGAGTTGATGAGGCTGGAAGCTCTTTCCCTCCTGAAAAAGAGCTGCTTGGTTATTTGGGTAAAGGAGCGTTGGTAGGGTTTCTCGTGTTCTCAGATGTAATTAGAGAGGAAGCGAAGGTGGCAATCCATGACATGCAGAGCGCAGGAGCGCGCGTGCTCATGCTTACGGGTGACAATCCAGAGACGGCTCTCGCTATTGCAAAGATAGTTGGTATTGCAGAAGAAGGAGAACGTGCCTACACAGGAGCTGAATTGTCTGCACTTACAGACGCAGAATTGCTTAAGGTATTGAATGAACACACCGTTTTCTCTCGCGTAGCGCCTGCAGAGAAATTGCGCATTGCGAATGTGCTTCGAGACGCAGGGGAAGTTGTTGCCATGACGGGAGACGGGGTTAATGATGCGCCTGCGCTTCGTGCTGCTGCTATCGGAGTTGCTGTAGGCTCTGGAACTGATGTTGCTAAAGAAGCTTCAGACCTGGTGCTTCTTGATAACGGATTCTCTGTTATAACAGCAGCGATTCGGGAGGGACGTAGGCTGCGAGAAAACTTCAAGAAGATATTTGCCTACATGCTTTCAACTAACTTCAGCGAAGTTATCTTGATTGCATTTGCGCTTATTGTTGGTCTCCCGCTCCCAATTCTCCCGACCCAGATACTCTGGTCTAACCTTATTGAGGGAGGATTTATGAACTTTGCATTCGCCTTTGAGCCACTCTATCCTTCTGCTATGAAGAGGAAGCCAAAGGATCCTGAGATTGCGCGAGTACTATCTCCAAAGTTGATTAAACTTATTGTGCTCGTCGGAAGCCTTACTTCAGCAATGCTCATAGGAATTTATCTCTTCTTACTTTCGCTTGAGTTGCCGATTGACGAGATTCAGACGCTTATGTTCGTTGCTGTGTCCGTGAACTGTATATTCATGGCTTTCTCTATGAAAAGCCTGGGAACTCCGCTCTGGAAACTTCCGCTTCTATCAAACAAGTACTTGTTGCTTGCGCTTGCAGGAAGCATGACGTTCTTGTTCGCAGCACTGTATATTCCGTTCCTGCAAGTACTAGTTCATGTTACTGAACCGACATTGCTGCAACTAGGAGTGTTGTTTGGCTTCGGACTTATTAATCTCGCTACCATTGAACTTGCTAAATGGTTGTTCTTCATTCGCTCTGAGAATGAGTCACGTATACTTGCAGTATGAATCCGTTATTGATCGGTCTTATAGTTCTGGGTCTTGTTTTTCTGCAGGGAATAGGGCTGTGGCTCGTATTGCGTCGCCGTGAGGGCCAGAAGGACCAAGCTCAGGATTCAGGAGGATTGCTGCTTCTCCAGAAACAGATAGAAAATTTGGAACGCTCCCTGGACTCTCGTATGAGTGAGTCCTCAAAGCAGGTAAACGATACAATGCGAAGCCAACTCGGAGAGTCGTCGAGACTTATTCGTGAGATAACGGAAGAGATAACAAGTGTTAAGGAAATTGGAAGAGAAACAGGAAAGTTTGCAGAGCAGCTAAAGAACCTCCAGGACATTCTTAAAAATCCAAAGCAGCGCGGTATTTTGGGCGAGTACTATCTCGAGACCGTCCTTAAGAACGTGCTTCCTCCAGGCATGTATCGCATGCAACACCCATTTGAGAATGGAGAGATTGTAGACGCAGCGGTGTATGTGAACGACAAGATTGTTCCTATTGATTCGAAGTTCTCGCTAGACAACTACAATCGCTTTGTACACTCGGAAGGAGCAGAGCGCATAACGCTTGAGAAGGCGTTTGTTAATGACCTCAAGCTCAGAATTACAGAAACAGCCAAATACATTCGCCCTGAAGAGGGAACTATGGACTTTGCCTTCATGTTCATTCCTTCTGAAGGTATTTATTACGACCTCCTTACTAATCAAGTTGGAGCGGGGGAGGACGAGAATCTTATTCAGCGCGCAGCCTCTAAGAACAAGGTTATTATTGTCTCGCCAACATCGTTCCTTGCTTATTTGCAGACCGTTATGCAGGGCCTAAAAGCGCTCCAGATCGAGAAGCAGGCAGAGGAGATACAAAAGCGCGTGGGAGAGCTTGGGAAGCACCTGGGAGCCTACCAGGAGTTCTACAAGAAGCTTGGGACCTCGCTGGGCACTTCAGTTTCCCACTACAACAGCGGTATGAAGGAATTAGGGAAGATAGACAAGGATGTATACCGTATTGCTAAGGAGCGTGTAGGCATCGAATTAGAGCTCTTAGATAAGCCAGGAACTGGGGACGAGGACTAAACTGGAACTCCTTGCTTTTTACTTTAAACAGGCTAGAATGGCCCTACTATGGAACTCGCAGTTATAAAGACCGGTGGAAAGCAGTATGTGGTTGCTCCCGGCGCAACCGTTACGATCGAGAAGCTCGGTCGGGGTGCTGCTACTCAGGATGTGAAGAAGGGAGACACCGTAACCTTTGATCAGGTCCTTATGACCGACAACGGAACGCTTTCTCTTGGAACTCCTACCGTTGCAGGAAAGACCGTAACTGGGACAGTGCAGTCTGTTGGACGCGCTAAGAAGGTTGAGGTTGTTAAGTACAAGGCGAAAAGTAACTATCTAAAGCGTCGTGGACATCGCCAGCCATACGTAAAGGTTAAGATTGATACAATCAACTAAACAAAAAGGACTCCTCAGGGAGTCCTTTTTGCTATGTCTCCTTTCTGTTCCGGAGCGCCTCAGAGAGGGTAGTGGAGTCTGCGTACTCAAGCTCGGCTCCTGTAGAAAGACCCCTTCCAAGTTCAGTAAGTGTCATAGGGCCTCGCAGTGGTGTGAGTATTTCGCGCACTCGATCTGCAGTATGTTCTCCTTCTGATGTTGCTGAGAGCGCAAGCACAATCTCAGACAACCCAGACTGTGCACGAAGCTCAACAGTGCGCACAAGCTCTCGTTCTCTAATGGTGCCTTTGCCAGAAAGAGTAAGTACTCCTCCAAGCACGAAGTATCGTCCTTTGTATGTGTTCGCTCGCTCAACAGCAGCCACGTCCTGATCCTTTTCAACAATTAAGAGGAGGCCGTTGTCTCTTAACGGGTCTGCGCAGTACGTGCAGAGTGTATCGCTGTTGGTCTGTGCGAAGCGCATACAGAGCACACACTGACGAATATCGTTAGAAAGGTTAAGTACGAGATCTGCAAGTCGTGCACGGTCTTGG